>JAPKDN010000989.1 GCA_028822575.1 Alphaproteobacteria bacterium
TATTTCGTGTGTTGACGCAGTGCTGGCGAGGACACGACTGGCTGAGTTGAAGGACGACACGCAGGCCTCTCCTGCGCTTAAGGTAACGTCGCTGGATCAGACGATGTTCGTCTCCGGCGCTACGTCGCCGATCACCGCCCAGGTTTCGCCAAAGTCCGCCTGAGCGTGACCCGCCGGGTGCGCCAAGGGCACGAACTCCTCTTGCAGGCTCACCCGGCGAGGATGGATATAGTTCCGCACCGTCGTATACCCGCGAGCCGTAATGCATTTGTGATTGAGGGGGCATGGTTACGTGATGGCGATCGAGGCTGTACAATCGATCTCACGGCCGGGAAATCGCGGAGCAGTTCCTTCGCAACCAATCTCCTAAAATCGACATTTTCTACGCCTTCGCTAATCGCTTACGGCCCGGCTCAGTTCGGTTTAACAAAGTGAAAGCAACCCCAAACCATGTGGCCATTCTCGCCGCCGTCCACCCAGTACTGCATGCCGTTGCCAATTTTTTTGAGGAAGGCCTCGCTGATCTCCTGCTTGAGCTCCTCGTGGCGGTCCCGGGTCTCGGCGACGATGGTTCGGTAGTTGGTGAGAAAGTCTTCGGTCCGGTCGATGTAGCCACGATCGATGAAGCCGGCGGCCTTTGCATCGGCGAGGTAACCGGCGACAGTGCCGAATGACACGAGGTTGGCCCGCTCGAGCATGGGCTGGAGGACCTCCACCGGGGCGGACTCGGTGGCCATCGGATCGGCGAAAATGAACTCGCCGCCGGGCTTGAGGATACGAAAGACCTCCCGCATCAGCTTTGCGCGGTCACCGCAATGTAGAAAGGCTTCCTGAGACCAAGCTATGTCCGCCTGTGCGTCGTCCAACGGGATATCTTCGTAGTTTCCTTCCAGAGGTTTAATTTTTTCAGCGAGTCCCGCCCTTTGGTTGGCCCTGGCCATTTCTTCAAGCTCAAGCGCACTGGCGTTGAGTGCGATACCGTGGCAACCGTAATCGGTAACGAGCTGGCGTAACGGGCCGCCAAAGCCGGAGCCGAGGTCGATCACCGTTGACGCCGGTCCCAAGGTGTCCAGCCGATTGGCAAGGTAGGTCACGGCCGCGCGGGCGGCTTCGCGGATGCCGATGCCAGGTTTATCGTAGATGCCGACATGGATGCTCTCGCCGCCCCAGATTCGCCGATAGTAATTGTCGGTATCCGAGCTGTTGTAGTAATCGACGCTTCGCTGAATGGCCTCGTCAGTCTTGTCGGGCATCACGGGATCCCTTGCTGTAAACCAACATTCCCCAAGTGGAACGCAATGTGACCTATGGTGCCGATGGTGCGTGATCCGTTCAAGGCTTTTCGGGTGCACCGCACTGGTGCTTCGGCGGCGGTTCGATTCAGCAATCCCACCGTTTCGGTAAAACGACCAGTGGCGATAGCCGTTGCCAAATTTAGCTCTACGTTTTTCATGGCTTTCCTCAACGAGCCAAACGGTTACAATCGATCTCAGGCTATGTCCACCAAGGACCCTAGATTTCTGGATTTCCTCTTGCGATAGAACCAAGTAGAATTGGTATCTGAAGGGTAAAAGCATCCTGATGCCGAGCAAGGAATACCCTCACAAATAAGAG
>JAPKDN010000105.1 GCA_028822575.1 Alphaproteobacteria bacterium
GGTACACCGGGTGTATCCACATTTCGGAGCTTAGCGAGGCGACGGAATCACCAAGAAGCCGGGACGCTCCTTGGAGAATATCAAGCTCCGCTCCCTCTACATCGATCTAAAGATAATCAGGCGGTGGGACGTTTTCACCAGGGTCAAAAATATCATCCAACGGCATGACGTCGACATCAATAAGCCGGGCGGTAGCATAGCTTTCGCCCCACAATGCTTAGCCCAGATCACCCGCTTTAGTGAAGTCACCATAATCCGCATTGAGGGGATAAAGCGAGGCAGACCGAGAGCAGGACTTTTAATTTAAAGGTTCCTGTTTTAAAAGCGCTTTAAGCTCATGGCATTCGCGGGCTAACCTCGAGGCCCGACTTTGACCGACCAGGGAAAATCCGATGTTGCAACACAACGATAAGCGACCTACCACGCCACGCCGCACAGTCATTATTGGCGCGAACGGTTTTATCGGATCAGCGATCGCCCAACGGTTGCAAGGACAGGGCGCGCAGGTTTTAAGGCTGGGCCGGGCGGAAGTCGATCTTCTCGCTTTTGATGCCGGCGAACGCCTTGCCGCTCTGCTTCACGAAGATGACACGGTTGTTCTCGCCTCGGCGCTAGCGCCGGTGAAAGATCATGACATGTTGGTCAAAAACCTGACGATGTTGGGTCCGCTGATCATCGCCCTGCGCCAAGTGGCACCAAAGCATCTGGTGTATATAAGCTCAGACGCGGTTTACCGCGATAGCATGGACCCACTTGACGAAACCTCTTGCGCCGACCCAGGCTCATTGCACGGCGCGATGCATAGGAGCAGGGAACTGGTACTCGAGACAGAAATCGCGAGTCCTTTGAGTATTCCCCTGGCTATATTGCGGCCAACCTTAATCTACGGTTCGGCCGACCCGCACAACGGTTATGGACCTAACCGGTTCCGCCGGCTGGCCCGCGCCAGACAGGAAATCGTGTTGTTCGGAAAGGGCGAAGAGCGACGAGACCATGTGGACATTCAAGATGTCGCGGAGCTTGCGTCGCGCTTGGTATTGCATCGGAGCGCCGGGATTTTGAACGCGGCCACTGGAACCGTGACATCTTTCCGCGAGGTCGCCAATAGGGTCGTCGCTCTGGCCGATCAGCCGGTTCCCGTGCGCGAGTCACCGCGGGTCGGCGCCATGCCACATAACGGTTACCGCCCCTTCGATCCCGCCGCCACCAAAGCCGCCTTTCCAGACTTCACCTACACAACGCTCAACGACGGCCTCGCCCGGGCAAGCGCCGAAGCCTGTCAACGGTCCGGAGATCATGACTGATGGGAGAGCGGATCAATCTGCTACAGGGCCTGCCGACCTCAAAACGTAACCTTGAGGCCCGGCGGGATGGCAAATCCCCCGAGGTGGTTCGGCTTTCCAGAGAATTCGGCGAATTATATTTCGATGGACCCAGAGAATATGGCTACGGGGGCTATCGCTATGACGGGCGCTGGATTCCAGTGGCACGGGACATCGTCGCGCATTTCAACTTGAAATCAGGTGACCGTGTTCTCGATGTGGGTTGCGCGAAAGGCTTTCTGGTTAAGGATCTTTTGATGGTTTGCCCGGGCCTTGAGGTCTTCGGTGTCGATATTTCCACCTATGCGCTGACACATTGCGAGCCAGAGGTGATTGGCCGGCTGCATCGCGGGTCAGCGGATGACCTGCCATTCCCAGACAATAGCTTCACCGCGGTGATTTCGATCAACACCGTACACAACCTGGACCGGGCGGGCTGCGTCCAGGCGCTTCGGGAAATGGAACGCCTGGCGCCGGGACGGGGGTTCCTGCGGGTTGATTCCTATTCTACCCCAGAGCAACGAGCGTTGTTCGAGGAGTGGGTGTTAACGGCACGTTTTCACGACTACCCAGGGGGTTGGATGTCGGTGTTCGAGCAAGCTGGCTATACCGGCGACTATGATTGGACGATCCTGCAATAATCCGGTACGGATAAGCCTATCGTCAGGGTTCGTCGGCGAACCGACTGATTATGGTGGTAACGGGCGCTGGCCGATAACCAAAATTCCTGACCGCCGCGTCGGACGATATTGCGAAAGGGCGCTGGCCGTTAGCCTTGACGTCGATCCGCGATGACGACCCGATCTGCTCCTTCATCATCGAAATCATCTTTTGAATAGACATCGGCGCGCCAGCTCCTATCAGTACTGCTCGAGAACCAATCCAATTTTGCCGACAGAGGTCGATGATGAAGGCCGCCAGATCGTCCACGTGCACGACATTATTGAACTTAAAACCCGGGTTGGCGATGCTCACCGGAGCACCGGCCCGGAGTGCTGCTCGACATCGCGAGAGCCAATTTCCATGCGCGTTCGGCCCAACAATGCCGGGTATGCGCAAGCTGATCGAGGCAAGTCTTACCGCGACGTCGTGAAGCGCGTTCTCACTCACAATTTTGCTAACGCCATAAAAACTAGGCGAGGAAGACGGCGTCCCCACTTCGACCAGGTCGACGTCGATCGATCCATATATGGCTAAGCTTGAGAAGTTAATGAAACGCGGACAACCGGTCGCCAACGCGCCGGAAATCAACGCTCTGGTCACCCGGATGTTATTACGCTCGAATACATCCGCCGGAGCGCGTGGGTCTTCAAGGGCTTGGGCAACGCTTCCCGCCGCATGGATGATGATGTCCCTGTCCAACAAAAGGGTTTCCAACCCCTCTTCGCCCGCCAAATCAGCCCAATGGACGGTCACTCGCCCGGCCAGAATAGAGGTCCATTCCGGCGCGACTTGGCCCGGTCGCAGGCAAATCGCGAGATCATGGCCCGCCCCGACGAGGGCTGGTCCGATCACCCTCGCGACAAAGCCTCCACCGCCGGTCAGTAAACTCCTCACACCGCCGGTCCGGCACGGGATGGTCGGACATTCGCTATCAATTTTTCACCACGTTTCCATTTCCAACAATCGACCGGTAGATACCTGGATCCAGACGCCGGTTTTTCTACGAAAAATCCAGTACAAGACCCAGTCCTTGACCCATGATAGTAGCTGAGTGGCCCCAAGCACGCTTTATGTTGGCCACCACCATCATCTTCTCGGCTCGCCGCTATGAATGATAATCGGGTTATCGACGAAATGCAGGTCTGCAAGGCCTTGATTATCGATTCCGCCGGCCGGTATTTGATGCAGCTAAGGGATGACATTCCGAGAATCGCTTATCCTGGGCACTGGAGCCTTTTCGGTGGCGCGGTGGAGGCCGGCGAGGGCGATCTGGCCGGAATGCAGCGCGAATTGCTGGAGGAACTCGCGTTTGAACCGAGCCTTCTGACACCAGCCATGCGGTTTGAATATTCAATCCCCCAGCATGGCGTGCGTATTCGACGAGTCGCGGTTTTCGAGACCAAAATCGACGATTCCCAAATCAAGGACCTTGTATTGAGCGAAGGCGCGGAGATGCGCTTTTTGAATTGGCGCGACCTGTCACTTCAGGACAAGGTCGTCCCGTGGGACCAGTGCATGGTCATGATGCACGCCAATGTGCTCCCGCGTCCAGAGCTGCTGAGTTCCTCGGCGTCGATGGACTAAAGCCAGCGATTGGCTGGAACCCATGCCTTCCCACAACCATCTTTACGCCTAAACGCACCGCCATAACCTGGCATCTTGAACACGCGAACTTCCTCATTTTGTCGAATTCAGGACAGATTGATTCGCCTTGACAAAAATCCCCTCTCTCTTATCATCAAGATATAAACTTATATTTATATCTTGATTGACGAATGATGGATGAACTCCTTCAAGGCCTGCGCGCGGCCGCCGAGCCCACCCGCCTTAGAATCCTGGCGCTTTGCGGGCACGCGGAGTTGTCGGTTACCGAACTGGTCAGCATCCTTGGTCAAAGCCAACCGAGGGTATCCAGGCATCTGAAACTGCTTGTCGAGGCAGAGCTGCTTGACCGCAACCAGGAAGGCAGCCGGGCCTTCTACCGTCCGGCGAGCGATGGCGCGGGCGCGGAATTGGGCCAACTGCTCATCGACCTGATCCCGGACCAGGACGCGGTCCTGACGCTGGACCTGTCTCGGCTGGAGCGCATCAAGGAACAGCGGTCGCGGCGCGCCGAGGATTACTTCCAACGGAACGCCGGTAGTTGGGAAGATTTACGCGGTCTGTATGTGGACGACAAATTGATCGACGCTAAACTCAAAGTGCTCATAGAGGAAGAACCCGTCACCGAACTGTTGGATATCGGGACTGGGACCGGGCGCGTCCTGAGTCTTGTCGGCCGCCACGCACGCTCCGCCATTGGTATCGACAACTCACGCGATATGCTCGATATCGCCCGCGCCAATCTTGATCGTGACGGGCTCAGGAAGTGCCAGGTCCGACACGCGGATATGTACCGCCTCCCGTTCACGGCGGGTCGCTTCGATCTGGTAACCGCGAATATGCTGGTCCGATATGCCGACGACCCTGGCGCCGTTCTGGCCGAAGGCATGCGCGTGTTGCGGCCGGGCGGTCGAATGATCGTCGTCGACTTCGCCCCGCACGGCATGGTCGAACTTCGCGACGAGCATGCCCATCGCTGGCTCGGATTCTCGGAAACCCAAATGGCGCGGCTGTTCGAGACCAGCGGGTTGGAATTCGAAAAACCAATCTATCTGGAAGGCGATCCGCTGACGGTATGTGTTTGGGAAGCACGTAAGCCCGCCCAAGTAGCAAATGACCTAGCGCTCCTGGCAGCGATAGGCACGGGGACGGGCCGATGAAAAGCGAACCGCGCGTCAGTTTCGAGATTTTCCCACCCGCCGGAACCGCCAGCGAGGAAGCGCTTTGGCGCACGGTCTCTCGTCTCGAGACCCTGAGGCCGGCCTTTGTCTCGGTCACCTACGGCGCTGGAGGCTCGACACGGGAACGCTCTACGGCAATTCTTGATCGGCTGGTCTCCGACACCGGCTTGGAAGCGACCGCCCATGTCACCTGCGTAGGCATGGCGCGGCATGACCTGGATCAGATGGCCCAGGACTGGGCAAACCGCGGCATCCGCCGCATCGTTGCCTTACGTGGCGATCCAGCCAACGGCGCGGACCAATTCGAGCCTCATCCCCAAGGTTATCGCAACGCTGTTGATCTGGTCGCCGGATTGCGCAAAATCGCCGATTTCGAGATCGCCGTCGGCGCCTATCCAGAGACCCATCCCAACGCGGCCTCGCCCGAGGCGGATCTCGATAATCTGAAACGCAAGCTCGACGCTGGCGCCAGCAGCGCCATCACCCAGTTTTTCTTCGACGCCTTGACCTATCTGAGGTTTCGCGACCGAGCCGTTGCCGCCGGCATCACACAGCCTATTATTCCAGGCATTCTGCCGGTCACCAATTTCGCCAAGGTTGCGACCTTCAGCGCGCGTTGCGGCGCCACGATCCCAAGTTGGATGCACGCGTTGTTCGATGGCCTGGACGACGACGCCGAAACGCGCCGGCTAGTGGCCGCCTCGACCGCGTGCGAACTCTGCAATACCCTCCAGACGGAGGGAGTCGGCGACTTCCATATCTACACGCTCAATCGGGCAGAGCTGGCGATGGCGATTTGCCGCCGGCTGGGTCTTCGACCTCGGCTGGACGCAGTAGCATGACAGAGCAACCCCGCTCATCCAAGGCGTCAAGGTCTCGGGTTTCCGTCGAGCGTTCCCTTACCTTCCCCGGACGGCTAACCATTGCCGGCGGCATTTTCCGGGACGGGTTGCGCGCCACAACGAAGAGTGCCGATCGAGCCACCGCCCCCTCCGAGGATAACGTTCCCGACTGTATCGAGACCCTGAACATCACGCGGCCGAAAATGGTCGCGAAAGCGCATCGGACGTTGCTCCGCGCCGGCGCGGAAATATTGTTCACCAATACATCCGGCGCCGCGCCTCAACTGCTGGATCGATACCGGGTTCACGACGAAGCTTTCGCCATCAGTTATCTCGGTGCCGAAATCGCATCGACGGTCGCGCGCGAGACGACGCAAGGCGAGGACCGACCTCGCGTAGTCGGTGATGTAAGAATGCCTTGGCATCTGCCGGTTCATGGCTTCATCCCGGGAACCGAGGTCGAAACCGCAGCCGCGTCGATGACCTCGGCGCAAGTCGCCGGTGGCGTGGATGCCATCTGTCTGACGACATCGCAGCACCCAGCGCACCTCGCCGCCGCCTTTAATGGCGCGCGTGCCGGCATGGCCGAGGCCGGACGAAATGTGCCAGTTCTCGTCTCCGTGCGTCGCGAAGGTCTGGGTCTTTCCGATGACCCAGAGCAGGTTTTGGACGCCTTGATCGCCGCCGGACATCTTGCGCGTTCCCTTGGTGCCGCCGCCCTTTCACTCGACACCTCGTCACTTGAGACCGACGCCGCGGCCGGGCTGATCACATTCGCCGCGGCCCTCGATGGCCCTCTGATTGTCACCCCCGGCACGTCGGAAGCGATGGTTCAAGCCTGCCTCGCCAACCAAAGCCTTGCCCACCGGTTCGCTTTCGTCGGTGCGGAAACACCAACCCAAGCCTGGCGGCTAAGCCGATTCATGGCGGTGACCGCGCCGCAACCAACCTCGAAGTCCACCCCGGTTTCCGCTAATACCAATGACGCCGATGTGTTTGGCCGAGCGCCGAATTCGAGCTGGATAGGAGTCGCGTAATGGCCGACATGACGACCCGAGGCGCGACCCTTCGGGAGGCCGCCGCCTCCCGTATCCTATTGCTTGATGGCGCGATGGGAACAGCGGTTCAGGACCGGGACCTGGACGAAACAGCGTTTCGTGGCGATCGCTTCGAGAAACATCATGCCGACCTGATGGGCAATAACGACTTGTTGGTGCTTACTCGACCGGACGTGGTGCTTGATATTCACCGCGCCTACCTCGCGGCGGGCGCCGATATCCTTGAGACCAATACCTTCACGGCGACATCCATCAGTCAGGCCGACTATGGCTTGGAAGCGTGCGCTTGGGAGCTCAACCAACGCGCCGCCAACCTGGCCCGCCAAGCGGCCGTCGAAGCCGAGGCGATCACGATCAACAAACCACGCTTCGTGGCCGGGGTTCTGGGTCCCACCAACAAAACCGCGTCGATGTCACCAGAGGTCAATGACCCCGCCTATCGCGCGGTCACCTTTGACGATCTTCGGCTGAGTTATGGCGAGGCTGCAGACGGCTTACTTGACGGCGGCGTGGATCTGCTGATGGTCGAGACGATATTCGATACGCTCAACGCCAAGGCTGCTCTGTTTGCCATAGACGAGGTGTTCGAACGCCGCGGCGAGACCGTCCCGGTGATGATATCCGGCACCATTACCGATCAGTCCGGGCGAACCCTGTCCGGTCAAACCGCCGAGGCTTTTTGGAATTCGGTTCGCCATGCCCGTCCCATCGCGATCGGCCTGAACTGCGCGCTGGGCGCCGGCGATCTGCGTCAATACGTCGCCGACATTTCCGATGTCGCGGATTGCCTCGTAAGCGCCCATCCGAATGCCGGTCTGCCGAATGCCTTCGGTGGATATGATGAGACCCCAGAGACCATGGCCGAGCATATCGGTGAGTGGGCCCAGGCCGGGTTGGTGAATATTGTCGGTGGATGCTGTGGCACCACCCCGGCGCATATCAAAGCGCTGGCGGAAGCGGTCAAAGGCGTAAAACCGCGGCAAATCCCGTCGATCGAGCCTAGTTTGCGACTTTCAGGACTTGAACCTTTCGCGGTGCCCGCATGACCCTCCAAACAGCACGCTTTGTCAATATCGGCGAACGCACCAACGTCACCGGATCGGCGGCGTTCAAGAAATTGATCTTGAACGATGACTATGACGCCGCCTTGTCAGTTGCGCGGGATCAGGTGGAAAACGGCTGCCAGATCCTTGACGTCAATATGGACGAAGGTATGTTGGACGCGGTCGCCGCGATCACGCGTTTTCTCAATCTGATTAGCGCCGAGCCGGATATCTGTCGTATTCCAATCATGGTCGATTCCTCCGACTGGGCGGTGATCGAGGCCGGGTTGAAATGCCTGCAAGGCAAGGCCATCGCCAATT
This sequence comes from Alphaproteobacteria bacterium, assembly GCA_028822575.1. Next base: position 8,033 of record JAPKDN010000105.1, read on the forward strand.
CGATCAGCCTGAAGGAGGGCGAAGCGGATTTTCTCGGCAAGGCACGTCTGGCGAGGCGTTACGGTGCCGCCGTCGTGGTCATGGCTTTCGACGAAGATGGTCAGGCCGACACGATCGAGCGCAAGGTGGCGATTTGTACTCGCGCCTACCGGCTCTTGGTGGACGTCGCTGATTTCCCGCCGGAGGATATTATATTCGACCCCAATGTTTTCGCGATCGCCACCGGCATCCCGGAACATGACGACTATGGGCGCGCCTTCATCGAGGCGACCCGGCAAATCCGTGCGACCCTGCCCCATGCCCAGATATCGGGCGGACTTTCCAATGTCTCTTTCTCGTTTCGCGGCAACGAGCCCGTGCGTCAGGCGATCCATTCAGTTTTTCTGTATCACGCCATCGCGGCGGGCATGACCATGGGCATCGTCAATGCCGGCCGACTGCCGGTTTTCGACGACATTCCCGAGGATCT
>JAPKDN010000106.1 GCA_028822575.1 Alphaproteobacteria bacterium
GCTCAACCGAACGACACGCAGGGTCCGCGTGACCGAGGTAGGAATCGCCTATTACGACCGTTGCAAACGGATCATAGCGGACGTGGACGAAGCGGAAATAGCTATATCCCAAACCCATTCTGAACCGCGCGGTCTGCTTCGAATTACCGCGCCATCGACATTCGCGCATCGCCACGTCACGCCACATTTGCCGAAATTCATCGACCGTTATCCCGAAGTGGAGGTGCGGGTACAGGTCAATGACCGCATTGTCGACCTCGTGGATGATGGCATCGATCTTGCGATCCGAATTGCACAACTTAAGGATTCAAGTTTGATCGCCCGGCGTCTGGCGCCTAATCATAGATCGATCGTCGCCACGCCGGAATATTTGAAAACCTGGGGCATTCCCAAAAACCCAGAAGAACTTCTCCAGCACGCGCTGATCACCTGGCCGCCAGGCAACCCCATCAACGATTGGCATTTCTTGGTCGAGGGACAAGAGCAAATGATCCGAACGAAAGGGACGATCTCGATTAACAACGGCGACTCAATTCTCTCGACGGTTCTATCCGGTGGCGGACTGGCGATGTTGAACACCTTCATGACCGGAGAGTACGTGTTGGATGGACGGCTGCTACCGGTTCTAGAAGATTATGTGCGCGAGGATGTGCCGATCTTCGTGGTATACCCCTCCAGCCGCCATCTCTCGCCCAAGGTCCGCGCCTTTGTCGACTTTCTCGTCGAAATTTATGGGCCCCGCCCCTATTGGCTTGGGAAGCCGTCCACAGCATCCTAATCAATCTCCGATATAGGCGACCGCCTCGATCTCGACCTTCATTCTTGGGTCCACCAATCCCGTCACCTCGACGAGAGATGACGCGGGTTTATGTTCGCCAAAGTATTCGGCGCGCAGCGGGTTGATCAGCGGACGCTCGTTGATATCGGTCATGAACACCAGAACCTTAACCACCTGATCAGGAAGACCACCCGCGTGCCGAAGCGCCTTATCCATCGATGCCATCGCCAGCCTGAATTGCTCGACCGTACTTTCAGGAATCGATTTGTCATCAGCCACCCCGGTCATACCGGACAACCAGATCGTGCCTCCGGCCTTCACGACGTGACAGAAATGGCTGACGGGCTCACGCATTCCTGGGACCATAAAACGTTCAATCGACATCTCGACATCTCCATTGGCGATTTGATTGCGAATAGCCTTGACGCGGAAAGCCGCCGGGTCAATCTCCAATATACGCGACGGCCTCGATCTCAACCTTCATGCGCGGATCCACTAGCCCCGAGACCTCGACCAGGGTCGAGGCGGGCTTGTGCTCACCGAAATAGGCCACGCGCGCCGGGTTGATCGCTGAGCGTTCGGTGATATCAGTCATAAAGACCAGGACCTTGACCACCTGATCGGGTTGCCCACCAGCGTGACGCAGACACCGGTCGATCGTGTCAAGCGCGATCTTGAATTGTTCCGCCGTACCTTCGGGGATCGATCCATTACTTGTGACGCCGACCATCCCCGAAAGCCAGATCTGATCCCCTGCCTTGACAACATGGCAGTAGTGACTGACCGGTTCCATTTCGCCAGGAACCATGAAACGTTTGATAGGCATGTGGTGGTCTCCATCGTGGTTTCTTCGTTATTGTTTATCTTTTTTCATAGATCCCCACCGTCGTGCGGCTCGGCGGCGGTAATGGATATACGCGACGGCCAGAGAGTTGGCCGACGACCGCTCAGCCGTTCAACGGCGCGGATCGCTAACCAGAGGGTCGCCGCCGCCGATCCCTTCACCTCCACGACACAAGGATCAATAAAACGCCTGGAGCACCGGAGTGCTTCGGCCTCGGCACGCGCCAATCTGTCGCCGAGGCCTTCGGCCGCTCTCAACCGCTGCTCAAGCGCCATCCAGGCCGGGCCGAGCATCAGGCTCATCGCGATGACCGCAACCGCAATCTTGTAACCATCGGTGTTGATTGCCCCGACCGTAAGACCGACTCCGGCAATGACAAAGGCGAACTCGCCGATCTGTCCCATGGCGACGCCCGCGAGCACGGATCGCTCCCACGGCTCCCCTGCGACCCGAAGTGCGGCGACATTGATGATGCCCTTTGCAACTGTCGCTAAAAGCAGCACCACGAACAGGGCACCAAGGTTGTCGATGAAGAAACGCGCGTCGATCAGAAGGCCGACCGAAAGGAAGAACACCACCAGCAATACGCTTTCAATCGGCTTGGTGCCACGCTTGACGATCCGGCGCTCCGAAGAATTGCCAACCACCAAACCTGCCAGAAAGGCCCCGAAAGCCGTAGAAAGCCCCAGTAGACCAGCCGCTGTCGCGCACACACCACAAAACGCTAGCGCCGCGATAGGCACCACTTCACTGTCGACGCCGAAGGCCGCGCGAAGCGGCAATCTCATGCGTTCCCTGCGCGAGAGGAACCAGACAAGGGCGACGACAATCACTACCGCCAACGCCATCCGCCAGAGGATCGAATAATCGAACGCCTCGATGGGATTCAGCGCCTCGATCACTAAAAGCATGCCGACCACCGCCAGATCCTGGGCGATCAGAACACCGATGGTGATCCGGCCAAAGGGGCTTCTAAGCTCGCCTATATCCGAAAGCACCTTGACCGTGACTGCCGTGCTAGAAAGTGCCAGGACGAAGCCCAGCAGGATTCCCTGCTCATACGACCACGACATCAGCGCGCCAATGCCCGAAGTCACCCCCACCGCCAATCCAACCTGGATCGTCACCACGACCAAAGCGGTTTTATAGACCGCCTTGAAGGCCCGAAGGCTAAGCTCCATTCCGACCAGAAAAAGCAGCAACAACACGCCCAATTCGGCCAACGTCTTGGCCGCTTCGGTCTCTTCGATGATACCGAACCCAGATGGCCCCAGGATAACGCCTGCCAGAATATATCCGACGATCGCCGGCTGCTTGATTCGCATGAGCAAAAGGCCGCAGAGAAGCGCGACCGAGAAGACAATGGCGATGGCGATTAAGTTGGGGTCAAGATGCACCGAAATGAACCCTGTTTTGAAAGTCTGAAAGGCAATATTTCAGATTCGCGGTCGCTTTCCAAGTTAGCGACGAAACGGGACCTGCGTCTAATACTCAGCAAGCTGATCGGCTTTGTCCTCAATTCTCTAGACCGTCTTCAACTCTTTTCCTTCCACGAGCCTGATAGTTTTGTCGGCGGCAACCTCAAACATGTACCGTCCCCTTGGCACCGGTCCCTGACGTTGATGAATAATAAGCACACCACCGAGCGCGAGACGGTTGGTCACGATAGGTTTCGCCGTGCGCCTCTCTTCCTCGTCGAGAGGCATCCAAACCGAGCAGGGCATTACAAGACCTCAGTGTTCGCCATCCCCCATGACGACCGGCAAGTTAGGCAAGGTATTTCCGACCCAGGTAATGTAATCAGAAGGGTGCGACCGGTGCCGCCCCTATGTCCTGCACGAGTCCCGGGTGGGGTTGGGAACAATCAGAGCGCGTCGCGATGAACACGCCCAAAGGGCAATGTCTCTTAATGATCGATAAGTGTTTCGGCGTTCTCCGCATAGCCGCTGGTCCCAGGGTGTCGAGGATAGGGGATGACCTAGAGCCACGACTCCCGCCACCCAGCCGCTGGCTCCGTTGGATCGGGCGACAAACCGGCCGCGTGAACCGCCTGTATCGCGCAATATTCGTCCTTGTCGGATGTATCTCCACTCACGCCGACCGCGCCGATGGTTTCGCCTTCCGAATTGTTGATCAAAACGCCGCCCGAAACCGGGAGCAGCCGTCCACCCGATGCGACGGCGAGCGCGGCTTGAAAGCTCGGACGATCCCCCAGCCGGTCGCGGATCAGCCGACTGGAGATGCCCATGCCAAGCGCGCCCCACGCTTTTCCGATCGCGATGTCGGCGCGCATAATCCCACATCCGTCCTCCCGCTTCACAACGACCGGATGACCGCCATTATCCAGCACCGCGACAGTAAGCGGATGCATGTCCTCTTCGCGCCCAAGCCGCAAAACTTCATTGGTTATGGTCTCGGCGAGGGTCAGCGGCAGTAGCGTTTTCAAGCGCATGGTGGGGGCTCCGTTAGGGGGCTTTGATCACGATACGGACTGTCACCACGGCGAAGGCTGTCATTTTTGGATTTTTCAAACACCCCTTAAGAGCCAATCTTCGCCCGCAGGACCTGGTTGACCAGCGCCGGATTTGCCTTGCCCTGACTCTGCTTCATCACCTGTCCAACGAAAAAGCCGAAGAGCTTGTCTTTACCAGCCCTGAACTCCGCCACTTTATCCTGGTTAGCCGCTAGCACGCCATCGATAAGTCCTGTGATTTCGACAGCGTCCGAGACCTGGCGCAAGCCCTTTTCCTCAACGATCACACAGGCATCCTTGCTGGTCTCGAACATCTCCGCGAAGACATCCTTGGCGATCCGGCCTGAAATCGTGCCATCGGATATAAGCGCGATCAGCCCGCCAAGCGCTTCAGCGGAAACCGGGCTTTCATCCAGCCCTCGGCCTGCCTTGTTCAGGGCGCCGAACAATTCCGTCAAAAGCCAGTTCGAGGCGAGCTTCTTGTCCCGGCCATCAGCCACCGCCTCGTAAAATGTTGCGGTTTCACGCTCTTCGACAAGCTGCGAGGCGTCTTCCTCGCCGAGTTCGTATTCAGAGACGAACCGTGCTTTCTTGACATCCGGTAGCTCCGGCAATTCTGCCTCGATCGCGGCGATAAATTCCTCGGTCAGCACCAGGGGTAACAAGTCTGGATCAGGAAAATAGCGATAGTCATGCGCATCTTCCTTGGAACGCATAGTGCGGGTTTCAACACGATTGGCGTCGAACAGGCGGGTTTCCTGGCCGATGGCACCGCCACCCTCGATGATCTCGACCTGGCGCCGAGCCTCAAAATTAATCGCCTGCTGAAGGAAACGGATGGAATTCAGGTTTTTGATCTCACAGCGCGTGCCGAGATCATCGCCCGGCTTGCGCACCGATACATTAGCGTCACAGCGCAAGGAACCTTCCTGCATATTGCCGTCACAGGTTCCAAGATACCGCAGGATGGACCGCAACTTGCGCACGTAGGCCGCCGCTTCCTCCGCCGAACGCATGTCCGGCCTCGAGACGATCTCCATCAACGCGACACCAGAACGGTTAAGATCGATATAACTCTTGCTAGGATGCTGGTCATGAAGGGACTTGCCAGCGTCCTGCTCCATGTGCAGACGTTCAATCCCGATCAGCTTCTCACCATCCGGCAGATCAATCGGCAGCACGCCCTCGCCAACGATCGGTTGGGTGAATTGGCTGATTTGATAGCCCTGGGGCAAATCCGGGTAGAAGTAGTTCTTACGATCGAAGATGCTGACCCGGTTGACTTGTGCCTTCAAACCGAGGCCCGTCTTGACCGCTTGACGCACACATTCCTGATTGATGACCGGAAGCATACCCGGCATCGCGGCATCAACAAGCGAGACTTGAGCGTTTGGCGCCGCGCCGAAAGATGTGGCGGCACTGGAAAACAATTTCGCCTCCGACACGATCTGGGCATGCACCTCAAGACCGATGACGATTTCCCAATCCCCAGTCTCCCCTCGTAAAAATGCAGCCATGTTACTGCCCTCCCGTAGGGCGCGTGGTGAAGTTGGCTGCGGTTTCCAACACGCCGGCGGCGCGGAAAACGGTTTCCTCGTCGAACAGCTTGCCGATCAGTTGCAACCCCAGAGGCAATCCACGCTCGGATAGGCCAACAGGGACCGAGATCGCCGGTAAACCAGCAAGGCTCGACGGAACCGTGAAGACATCGTTCAGGTACATTTTGATCGGATCATCATCATTCTCGCCAATCGCGAAGGCGTCCGAGGGAGCGGTTGGCGTCAGGATCGTGTCTACAGTCTCGAACGCCTGGTCGAAGTCACGTTTGATCAACGATCGAACGCGTTGCGCCTTAAGGTAATAGGCATCGTAGTAGCCGGCAGACAGCACATAGGTCCCAATCAATATCCGGCGTTTGACCTCGGCACCAAACCCCTCGCTCCGTGTTCTGGCGTACATCTCATCCAAGGTCTCGCCTTCGACCCTCAGGCCAAAGCGCACACCGTCATAGCGGGCGAGGTTGGATGACGCCTCGGCGGGCGCGATGATGTAATAGGCCGGCAGCGCGTATTTGGTGTGCGGCAGGCTAATATCGACAATTTTGGCGCCGGCGGCCCGCATCATCTCGATACCCTCGGACCATAGGGTCTCAATCTCCTGGGGCATGCCATCAATTCTATATTCCCTGGGTACGCCAACCCGCATGCCACGAACATCGCCAGTCAACACGCTCTCAAAATCCGGCACCGCCAGACTTGCCGAGGTCGAGTCCTTGGGGTCATGCCCGGCCATGCTTTTCAGCATGATCGCCGAGTCCCGCACGTTTCGCGCTAGTGGGCCGGCCTGGTCCAAGGACGAAGCAAACGCGACAACACCCCAGCGGGAACACCGACCGTATGTCGGTTTCATTCCAACGACCCCACAAAACCCGCCGGGCTGTCGGATGGAACCACCGGTATCAGTGCCGGTCGCGGCAACCGCTAGCCGCGCCGAAACAGCAGCTGCGGATCCGCCGGACGAACCGCCCGGCACCAAACGGGCATTGCCTCCATCCTGGCGCTTCCATGGACTTTCGACCGGACCATAGTAGCTATTCACATTCGCTGATCCCATGGCAAATTCGTCCATGTTCAGCTTGCCAAGCATCACCGCGCCGTCGCGCCAAAGCTGTCTGGTGACAGTCGATTCATACTCAGGCGTGAAGCCGTCTAGAATGTGCGAGCCGGCGGAGGTTGGAATACCCTCAGTACAAAACAGGTCTTTGATACCGATGGGGATGCCGTCAAGCGGCAACGCCTCTCCAGCCGCCAGACGTTCATCTGCCGCCACCGCCATGGCGCGTGCCCGGTCCACCGTCGGCGTGATGTAGCAGTTGAGATAGCTCGCTGCCTCCATCGCGCCAAGATAGGCTTCGGTCAACTCCAGCGACGAAATTTCCCGGTTCCGCAGAGCGTCCCGCGCTGCGGCCAAATCCAGAGATAGAAGATCTGCCATCACTCAACCACCTTCGGCACGGCGTAAAAATCGATCGCCCGGTCCGGCGCGTTGGCCAAAACCCTTTCTGGATAGGCACCATCAACCACCACGTCGACCCTTAGCGGCAGGGCATGCCCCGTCACGCTCGCGAGTGGATCGACGCCGTTAGTATCAACCTCGTCCAATAGCTCTATCCATGAGAGGATATTGTTCAGCTCCCCGACCATGGTCTCAAGCTGGGTCTCATCGACCTGGATCCGCGCTAGATGCGCGATATGACTGACGGTGGCTTTGTCGAGCGACATTCGGATAAGCCTCTTGTGAACTAGATCGGGGTTTGCGTAACGATACTTTATCATCCGAGAACATTGCCGTTTATGTACGAAAATCAACTGCCCGACGCAACGCGTTTGAAACTATCCTGGAACCGGAAACCTGACATGAACGCTAAGGACTTCATCCTGGAGGATCCGAGCGCCCTGGCGCGCGGTCTGGCTCCGGGGATCCGCGTAATCGGCGTCGATCTGGGAAGCAAGACGATTGGCCTCGCGATTTCCGACCCTAATCTAAGAATAGCCAGCCCAGTTATGACCCTCAAACGCTTGAAAATGGCCGTCAATGCAAGGGAAGTGACAGAGTTCATGGACGAACGTGGCGCCGGTGGCTTGATTGTGGGCCTCCCACTTAACATGGATGGAACCGAGGGACCGCGCTCACAGGCGACACGGGATTGGTCCTTGAGCCTCGCGGAAAAAATTCACAAACCAATCGCTTTCTGGGACGAACGGATGAGCACCATGGCGGTGGAACGGATGATGATCAAAGCTGATATGACCCGAAAACGTCGCGCGGAAAAAGTCGACCAAGCGGCGGCCGCCTATATTTTACAAGCCGCTTTGGATGCGATTAAATAGTTACGCTGAAATACCTTAAAAAACCTTTTGCATGATCCGCGACGCCAATCTTTACCAAAAAAGCTATGAAAATCGGCGCCAGCGAGCACGACCCCACCTCATTCATGCTTCGAACAAAAAACGAAATGAAGTTAACCTAGCCAATTATCCCTATAGTTTTTGATCATTGGGAAAATTTGACCTTAGTTGATGCACAAACACCTAGACCGCCGGGCGATCTCATCGGATACTTTGTCCACAGCTTTGGCCTATGTCGGGTTATGCGACTTTGATCGCTAGGCTGATCACTTTCGCAACCAACTGGCGGTCGAGCACGTGACCTCCAATCTGTGAATCGGTTTGCGTGAGCACTATCTCCATGAGCTGACGGCATCGGGTGTCGATCCGCGTATTCATGCCCATTACCTCAAATGTGTGGACTTGCCAGCGGTCCTTCATGTTTTCGGGCGCATTTACGTGACAATATGCGTCACAATCCGGAAACGGGTCCTGCTCCCCTGTGGTGGCACCACAG
>JAPKDN010000990.1 GCA_028822575.1 Alphaproteobacteria bacterium
CTGGAGACCTGCACTCGGGTCTCCAGTTTCGTGACCGGCGCCTATGCCGGTGGTTCATCCCTGCCCGACGGCGCCAATGCCGGGGCCGGACACGGGATCATGGCCAATTCATTCTATGACCCGGCGCTTGGCTATGACGGGCCAATGGACACCTCCGATACCCCGCGCATGATGAAGGCCAAGGGGGTTTATGGACGGTTGCAGAAGGCCGAAAACCTCGGGGAGACCCTGTCGCGCGCGAGGCGCAAATACGCGGTTCTCACCACCGGCAAGGTCGGCAATGCCAGATTGTTGAATGTCGACGCCGCCGATCTGAATCAACCGCTGTTCTCGATCTGGGGCGCCGATGTTTCCAGCCCCGCCGCCAACTTCGATAAGATCATCGAACGCTTTGGCCCGGTGCCCGAGGAAACCCTGCCGAACACCGCCGTCGCCGACTACGCGACCACGGTACTGCTGGAGCATATGATCCCGGATCATGACGCCGACGTTCAGGTGATCTGGTATAACGAGCCGGACCTTTCCTACCATTACAAAGGCATAGGCTCGCCGGAAAGTGACATCGCGGTGCGCGGCGTCGATGCCGGGTTTGGGCGTATCCTGGACTGGTGGGAAGCGACGGGCCGGGCCGACGGCTGGCAGATCATCGCCGCCTCGGACCATGCCCAGATCACGGTCACGAAACAGATAAACATGATCGACGTCTTGAACGAGGCCGGCTTCCGCGCCGGCAAGGCGATCTCGGACGACGTCGACGTGGCGGTCAAGCGCAGCTCGTCCGGGCAGATCACCGTCCGTGATCGTGACCCGGCGCTGATAGCCAAGGTTTTGGCGTTTCTGCAGGCGCAGGATTGGTGCGGCCTCACCTTCACCCGGGCCGGCGGCGACGGCGCGCTGTCGATGGGGGTGATCAACGCGCTTAACGAACGCTCGCCCGATATCAACTACATCCTGCGCAGTTCCGACGGGGCGAACGGTTTCGGCTATCCCGGCACCTGCGTCGCCGACAATGCCGACATCCCGCTTGGCGGCGGTATTCATGGTGGGTTGCAGAAGACCGAGATTAATAACCTGTTGGTCATCGGCGGCGACCGGATCCACCGCGAGATGGTGCGCGAGGTCCCGACGGGCATTGTCGATATCACGCCGACCATGTTGTACGGCCTCGGAATCGAGGCGCCGGACACCGCGATGGGACGGGCGCTCAAGGAAGCCTTCGTCGATGGCAGCCCGGCGCCGGGCTGGAGCGAGAGGATCGAACGCGCCAGCACCGATGGCTATGCCCAGGAGATGATTGTCGCGGATGTCGAGAGCGGTCGTTCCGCCTATCTTAGAGCCGGGAGGCGCACGGCATGAGCAAACCGATCATCCTTTACGAGAACATGCGGGCGGCGGCCTATATTCCCTACTATCTCGCCGACACGCGGAGTGCCTTCGCGGCCGAGGGAGTGGATGTTGAAATCCGCACCTCCCCCGCCACCCACCGGACCGCCGAGGCCCTGCTGGAAGGCGAGGTGGATATTTCCTGGGGTGGCCCGATGCGGGTGATGCTGCATCATGACCGTGACCCGGACTGTCCGCTTGTGTGTTTCTGTCAGGTCGTCGGGCGC
>JAPKDN010000991.1 GCA_028822575.1 Alphaproteobacteria bacterium
TTAACGTTTCCAATAGTCACGAGACTCTCGTGCCCAATCGGTTATGGAGATAGCGTTGATACCACAGGTAGGTGCTCGATCATTTTAGTCTCCTGGTCTATTTACCTCTTTAACAATCACTATGGACAGTCCAAGCTCGTTTTTTCAGAAGATCCTGGATGTCACAAAATTAATGAAGGATCGCGTTCCAGAATTATACCCGAACGGCAGCGATGTGTTGGATACCGGCAGGGTGGGGATCGGTCACAAGAATATCCTCAAAAGCGATCACGCGCAGTTCCGGCCGGCTGAAAATCAACAACTCCTCGCGTTGCAGCAGGAAATCTGGGTTTCTCGGATGCCCAAACGCTTGGTTTCCATCCGCAAAGGTCTCATAGATCAACGCCCCACCAGGCGCCACGGCCCGGACAAGGTGTTTCATGATGGGGCGAAAGAGATAGTTGGTCACCAAGACACCATCGAACGCGCGATCGCCAAACAGCCAAGGCCGGCCATCCTCCAGGTCGCAGGCGATCATTTCCACATGTTCATTCGCCGCCAGGTCAGCGACGGCGGTGATGTCACGGTCGACCAGAACCACCCGATAGCCGAGAGTAAGAAGGTAACGTGAATGCCGGCCGGCACCGCAGGCAACATCCAGCACCACCCCACCCTTGGGGATAAGATCGACGAAGCGGCGGACCCAGGACGATGGCTCCATCTGAATTCGGGTTAAATCCGCGGCCATCGGCATCACTCACGTGCCGTCGCTGGAATTACGGCGCCAGTCACCTTGCAGGCCGGCGTGGCGAGGCGCACGAAGGCGTCAGTGATGCGATCGGGCGTTGGCAGCCGGTTTGGATCTTCATTGGGAAACGCGGCGGCGCGCATACCAGTGCGAACTTCTCCCGGATCCACCGCGTTGGCCCGAATGGCGCCATCGCAGTTTTCCGCCGCATAGACCCGCATGAGCGCTTCAAGTCCGGCCTTGCTTGCGGCATAAGCACCCCATCGCTCCGGAGAGACCTTCGCCGCGCCGGACGTTACGAACAAGACACGCCCGGCGTCAGATCTGACGATGAGCGGGTGCAATGCGTTGATCAGATAAGCACTGGAGGTCAGGTTCACTGTGATGACCTCATCCCACGCATTAGCAGTATACATGGGAAGTTTTTCAAGGTCACCAAGCACTCCCGCATTCAGCACCAGGATATCGAGGCCTCCCACCAACGCTTTGATTTCACCGAATAAGCCAGCAAGACCGCCAGTTGACCCGACATCTCGGGCCAGCGCATGTGCGATGCCGCCAGCTTGGCGAATCGCCTCCTCGATCCGGGCAAGAGCGGCTCCGTCACGGGCCAGAAGCACCACCTCCGCGCCCTCCCGGGCGAAGCGTTCGGCCACCGCCTTCCCTATCCCCCGCGAAGCGCCAGTCACCAGTGCAACACGGCCCAGAAGAGGCTTCTCCATCGCCGCCACATCGGCCTCGATCAGCCGGTCATTGGCCATGTCGTTTATCTCGCGACCCAGACCATCCAAGGCGCTTCGCATCACTTTGACGAGTTGGTCGATGTCACCACGGCTGGCAACCAAAGGCAGCGCGCTAACCAATGTGTCACGCACGGCAC
>JAPKDN010000992.1 GCA_028822575.1 Alphaproteobacteria bacterium
CGGCGCCCGGCTGGTCGGGACTGAGCCACGTAATGAGAGGTCATGCAAGAGTCTGCGATGCTGGATGCGAGGGCATTGAAGGTGACGGGATGGCCTTGGCTCGCGCGCACGAGGCGTGATGGCGGTGGGTGATAACCTGCCTACCTCAAGCAGACCAAAATTTCGCCATCCCAGGGCAACAAAGAGCGCATCCCGCTACCTGCACGATCCGACCAAGTTTTATATGGTAGCAACAAACCTCACTAAACCACGCTTGGCCGAAACATCAAGACACAAGCCAAGGATCGGAGCCAAAATGACTTTCACCTATCTCCCTCTGGAAAACGCAATCGCCCGAGACGGTTTGCGCATGGTCGTGGTGAGTGGTGGGCCAAGTCCGTGGGGCGAGGCGGCAAAGGGTATCCTGTACGTCAAAGACCTCGATTGGGTCGCGGTGCGTCTTGATCCGACCGACGAGGCGCTGACCAACTGGACCGGCGTGAAGAGTGCGCCAGCTCTTATGTACAACGACGAGCGTCCCCGGTCGAACTGGGCCGATATTTTGCTGCTGGCCGAACAATTGGCGCCGGCCCCGGCGTTGCTTCCAAGCGATCCGGCGGAACGGGCGTCGGTGATGGGATACGCCCACGAAATCTGCGGCGCGGGCGGGCTCGGTCGAGCCCGACGTGTCGCCCTGGTCCATGCCGGGCTGCAAGGAGAGGGCGGCTTTGACCGGCGTCGGGGGACTTATCTGGCTGAAAAATACGGTTACAACGAGGAGAGCGGCGCGGCGGCGCGGGGCCGGGTGGTGGGTCTGTTGGGGATGCTGGCGGCCCAACTGAAGACGCAGCGCACGGCGGGCAGTGCGTATTATTTTGGCGAGAGTCTAACGACGGTGGATATCTATAGCGCGACGGCCATGGCGCTGTTCCGGCCATTGCCGCCGGAGCTTTGCGACATGCGGGATCCCCTTCGCGCCGCCTTCGATACCCGGGACCCTGAGACCGACGCGGCGCTGGATCCAATCCTGATCGAGCACCGGGACAGGATGTACGACAGGCATCTGGCGCTGCCGCTATTGCTCTAAGATCGCCGCGAGCGACCATGACCATCCCATGGGTTTTCGATTATCGCGGACGGATTCCACCATGGTCATGACCTGACACCATGTTGTGACGGCCCTCCAAGGACCTGCCCATGCATGTTGAAATGATCGGTTGGATCGCCCCGCAAGTTTCCTCGGAGATGATCCCTCCCGAAGGACCAGTCTTCGATGCCGCGACCGTTGCGGAGACCGCGCGGATTCATGAGCGCGGGGATTTCGATCGGGTGTTGATTGGATATTTCAGCGACGCATCCGATGGTTTCATGATCGGTGCCCAGGGCGCAATGGTGACAGAAAAGCTGGGGTTTTTGTTGGCGCATCGCCCGGGTTTCGTCAATCCGGCGCTGGCGGCCCGCAAGCTGGCGGCCCGCAAGCTGGCGACCTGGGATCAGTTAAGCAATGGTCGTTTGGCCGTTTATATCATTGCCGGCGGCAGTGAAGCTGACCAGGCCATGGACGCCGATCATTCCGACCACGCTATGCGCTATCGCCGTTCGACAGAGTATATCCAATTACTGCGCAA
>JAPKDN010000107.1 GCA_028822575.1 Alphaproteobacteria bacterium
ACTGGTCGACGGTGGCGTGCGGTCGTCACAGAAAATTCGTCCCGCTTCCCCACCTTTGGGCCGGGATACGACTACCTTTATATTCGTCGCTGGAAATCAAATAGCACCGCGCTCGCCCCTAGTGCCACCGAATGTCGTCCCTGGAGCAGACACGCTCACGCCGGCGTCGTAAAAGCTAACATGGCTCAAATATCAACCGCCCCCACATCGGACAATGTTCGCGGGATCTATACGATCATGGTCGGCATGCTCGTGATCACGCTGCAGGACAGCGCCGTAAAACTGCTGAGCCCGGATTACGCGCTGCATCAGATTATGCTGTCGCGGGCGGTTCTCGCTCTGGTGATCACTTTTGGGATCCTGAAATACGAGGGCGGGTTCCATCTCCTGCGCACCAAGTATTTGAAGTGGCATCTGGCCCGGGGTGCTTTGATCGTTACCGCCAATATGACGTTCTTCCTCGCGGTCGCGGCGATGCCGTTGGGAGAAGCCGTGGCGATCTTTTTTGTGGCACCGCTGTTCATCACCGCCATGTCGGTGCCGTTCCTGGGCGAGAAAGTCGGGCCGAGACGCTGGGCCGCAGTTCTGGTCGGGTTGATCGGCGTCATCGTGGTAATGCGTCCCGGAGCCGGAGTTTTCGACTGGGTAGTACTATTACCGGTGGTCGCGGCCTTCACTTATGCCTCGATGCAGATGCTGACCCGCAAGCTTGGCGCCACCGACAAGGCCTCGACCATGGCCTTCTACATCCAGATGACCTTCATTGCTTTCAGTCTGGTGATCGGCCTTGGATTGGGCGACGGTCGTTTTGCCGGCACCGGCAACCCGAGCCTGGATTTTCTGTTCCGCGCCTGGAGAATGCCGGAGACCAGCGATATTTGGCTGTTCATCTGGTGCGGGGTGTCCGCCGGCTTCGGCGGGTATCTACTGAGCCAGGCCTACCGGCTGGGCGAGGCTGCGATCGTAGCCCCCTTCGAATATATCGCCCTGCCTCTGGCGGTTGCATGGGGTTACCTGGTGTGGGGCGACGTGCCGGACAGGACCGCGATTATCGGCATGACGCTTATCCTGGGGTCAGGTCTGTATATCCTCTACCGGGAAAGCGTTCGCGGCCGACCATTGGTCGCCGAACGACCGATGCCTCGGAACCGATAGGTGGCGTTGCGCCGAAGCGGAAAAATGCCTCGAGACCCCAGATCTGGTCCAACGCTGGCCGATAAGGTTTCTCTCCCGTTACCCCACCTTTATCCATCCCCCGACAAAGGTCGGGGTCGAAGCATGAGGCGGTGGCACGCAACGGATAGCAGGGCGCTCTCAAAAGCCCGTCGAATTGCTCCACCACACGTCGCTATTCAATGCCTGGCGTGCATGATCGTTTGTTAGGGATCGACCTTGCTCTTTCGAAGGGGCCCGCGAACCGCGGGGAACGCGAGATCGCGCTAAACGTCTTTCACCTTCACCGTCATCTCCACCTCGACGGAAATGTTGAACGGCAACGAGCCCATCCCCACCGCTGACCGGGCACCCCTGCCCGCCTCGCCGAAGATCTCGATCATCAAATTGGAGAACCCGTCGATCACCTTGGGGTGTTGGGTAAAGCCCGGCACCGCGTTGACCATCCCAAAGGTCCGCACCACCTGGGCCACCCGGTCCAACGAACCGAGGGACTCGCGAAGTACCGCCAAAGCTTGAAACCCGACGTTGCGAGCCGCCGCGACGGCCTCCTCCACCGAACGGTCGGTTGGCACCTGTCCGGTCATTGGCGAGCCGTCGGGGTTGCGCGGCCCTTGCCCCGAGAGATGAGCGAAGCCGTCCAGCGTCACCACCTTGGTATACGAGCCCGCCGGCGCGGAGGCGACCGGGAGCACAATCCCCAAATTCTTTAGTCTTTGTTCGGCGCTCATGTCCATTCTCCCTTTTCGGCGACCATCTCCTCACCTTAGGCGTGCATCTTGGCGCCCTTGGTGATCTTGTCGACCAGCTTACGCTCCTCTCGCAGCGCCAGACCGACGATACTCATCTCGTCCGGATGGCGCGCCTTTACGGTCGCGCGGTTCGCAGCGTCATGGCCGGTCTCGAACATTTCCTCGATATACAGCGATAGCTTGGCATCCCGATCCATGCCGCGGCGGAAGTTAGTCTTGAGCTTCCCGCCGTCACAGGACAACACGATGACCGGTTGGATCATAAGTGGCGAATACAGATTGCCCGCCGCGTCCTCGTAATCCTCGCCAAGCATCTCGGGCCGCGCTCCAACCACGCCGGAGGTCAGGAATGCGGTCACGTTGAGTTTCTGCCAGGTCGTGAGATCCTCACGCACCACGATGGCGATCTTAGTATCGAACTGCATGATCGGTTTCAGATCCCGAATATGGAGGAGAGCCCGGTACGCTCGCTATGCGCAGCCATCAGGGCATCATTCGGCAAACTGACCCGCTCCGCCGCCGCCCTGAGCACGGACGGTAGCAGACCCACGTCGCCAACCGAGTTGAGGAAAAGGCCTGGGCGCGAGAGCACGTAATGCACAGCGGTTCGGATGTCCTCCTCGGCCTCCAGCGGCTCATACCAGGTCGAGCGTCGCTTGGAGACACCCGCCGCCCAGGGACCGCGCGCCAGAGCTTTGATGGTCTGTACCGCAACGTTCTTGTCCTGGCAAATCTTCAAGGTTTTCTCAAAATCGTCCGCATAGGTAGCGTGATGCGCGGTCACCCAGTTATAGGGCATCAGGATGGAGTCGAAATCGAAATGCGCGAGCGAACGCCGGTGCATCGCCGCGACGTTCCAACCATGCCCGGTCACCCCGATGAAGCGCACCAGCCCGGCGTCCCGCGCCTCGACCGCCGCCCAAAGCGCGCCATCCTCGCTCATCGCCATGTCCCATTCGTCGGGATGAATCAGCGCGTGCAGTTGCAGCAAATCGATCTTGTCGGTGCGAAGGCGCTCCAACGACTTATGGATGCTGTCTCGCGCCTCGGCATAGGAGCGGTCCCGGGTCTTGGTCGCGAGAAAGAAATCGTCGCGATGCCGGTTCATCCACGGCCCCATCCGAAGCTCCGCGTCGCCATAACCTGGCGCGGTGTCCAAATGGTTGACCCCGAACTCAAGCAACAAATCCAACGTCCGGTCGGCAGTCGCCTGGTCAACTTTGCCTAAAGCGGCGGCGCCGAAAATGATCGCCGAGCTTAGATGTCCTGTACGCCCAAAGGGCCGTTTCTCGATCGCCATGCCGCGTCTCCAAGCTAATCCCGACGCTCAAGCATAATGCGGATGCTTGGCGAACCCCAGCACCAACGCTCGTTGTATCCCCCGGCGCCGTGTTATCCACGGATCAACGTGATGTCGAATTTTCTGGAGAACCGCCACATGGCTCCAAAGATCGGTTACCTTTTACCCACACGAGAAGCCGTGATGGAAGGCCGACCAGCCGCCGCTCCGCTATTGACCTTGGCGGAAAAGGCTGAAGATCTTGGTTATGACTCTATCTGGATCGGCGACTCGATCACCGCCAGACCCCGGCATGAGCCTATCACTCTGCTGGCCGCAGCCGCAGGCCGGACACGTCGGGTCGAGCTCGGCACCGCCGTGCTGCTGCCGGCGCTGCGCAATCCGGTGGTTTTAGCGCATCAGATCGCGACCCTTGATCAGGCAAGCGACGGCCGGGTCATTCTAGGCGTCGGTATCGCCGCCGACGTGCCCAACATACATGACGAATTCCGTGCCGTCGGCGTGCCATTCGAAAAACGCGTCGGCACGTTCCTCGAGGGGATCAGACTCTGTCAGGCGCTGTGGACCGGAGAGCCGGTGGACTGGGATGGTCGCTGGAATCTCACCCAACAATCCGTCGGGCCGACCCCGTATCGCAAAGGCGGCCCACCGATCTGGGGCGGTGGATCGAGACCTGCCAGCTTGACCCGCGCAGCGAAGAATTTCGACGGCTGGTTCCCGACCGGCCCCAGCGATTCCGCGATTTGGGGCGCCCAGTGGCGCGACGTTCAGGGCCATGTGAAGGATGCGGGCCGGGATGTTGATGCCTTCACCGGCGCGATTTATCTCACCCTCGCCCTCGACGACGACGCAGAGCGGGCTAACGCCAAGCTCGATAGCTTCCTGGAGAGTTATTACATGCAGCCGGCGGCGAAGCTTCGCAACTGGCAAGCCTGTTATGGCGGACCGGCCGAGGGCGCGGCGGAATGGCTGAAGGGTTTCGTCGATCAGGGGTGTAGCCATCTGATGCTACGCTTCGCCGGGGATCACGACCGGCATTTGGAAGCTTTCGCCAGATTGCGGTCAAAACTTGGTTGGTAATCATGCTCTGAACACGTTTGGTAGCGATGAGGACCCAACAAGGGAAGACAGAATATTGCTTTGCTTTCCTTTGATTGGCGCGACGCGATTGCATGACGCGACGGATCGCGACGCCGCGATCATCTCAGACTAGCCGGGAGACCAATCCGTGGATTTGCAACTCTTGGGAAAAGCATGCCTGGTAACAGGCGCCAGCGCGGGGATCGGCGACGGCATCGCCAGGGTTCTGGCGCGTGAGGGCGTGAGGCTCGCGATCACCGCGCGGCGCGGCGAACGGCTGGAGCGCCTGGCCGATGAGATCGAGGCGGAAACCGGCGGCCGGCCCTTCATCGTGACCGCCGACCTCATGGATGACGACGCGCCGGAGGTCGTTCGCGCGGCGGTCCACAGTGCGTTTGGCGGCCTCGACATCCTGGTCAATAACGCCGGCCTGTCGAGCTCGCTTGATCCGATGATGCCGGACGAGGCCTGGAACATGCATTTCAATCTCAAATTCACCACGGTCCGGCGCCTGACGAACGCCTTCATGCCAGATATGCGCCAGCGCGGCTGGGGCCGAATCATCAACGTGACCGGCTTCATCGAACCGGTGGGGACCAGCCCGGCGCTGGCCGCCTGCGCTGCCGTGCATGCCTGGGCCAAGGGCCTGTCGCGCGACCTCGCCTCGGACGGGATCACCGTCAACAGCGTCCCACCCGGCCGGATCGACAGCGAGCAGATCATGAAGAAATACCCCGAAGGATCTCCAGCGCGGGTGGATCTAACCACCCATCAGATCCCCATGGGCCGGTTCGGCGCACCGGAGGACCTGGCGAACCTAGTCACGTTCCTGGCCTCGCCTCGGGCGGATTACATAACCGGCACGGTGATTCCGGTTGATGGCGGGATGTCACGTTTCTCGATGTGAGTCGCGATACGGTCGAAGCGCGGTATTGGAATGCGCTTCGAGCTGTTTGAGACCCTCGACCGGGCGGACAACGATAGAACGATCGATCGCCTCGATGTTTATCGCAGTGTCACGTAACAATACCTCGCGGTGAGGGACATGGCGCTTGATACTGTTTCTCGGCGTCCCTTGTGCCAAGTGGTTTCGTCGGGCACTTAGAGGAGACGCTCCTTGACCGCATCGGCCCCTACCACCTTATCCATGATCCCCTGGTCCCTTGGCCTCCCCCCTACACTTCGCCTACTGTCCCGTTATGAAAAATGCACTTTTCAATGATAACCGATTGAAGCTCGGGGTCATGGCCTTCAACTGTTCGGGCGGCTCGACCGTGACGACGGCGGATGGTGCGTGGCCGATGACCTGGGAAGACAACGCGGCGCTGGCCCGGATGGTGGACGCGGCGGGGATGGAGGTGTTGCTGCCGGTCGGACGATGGAAAGGTTATGGCGGCGAGACCAATTTCAACAACCGCACCTTCGAGAGTTTTACCTGGGCCTCGGGCATCGGCGCTATCACCAAGCATTGCACGGTCTTCGCCACCGTACACGCGCCACTGATCCATCCCGTGGCGGCGGCCAAGATGGCGGCGACGGCGGATCATATCTCCGGCGGGCGCTTCGCTATCAATCTGGTCGCCGGTTGGTTCAAGAATGAGTTCGAGATGTTCTCCGCCGAGTGGCGCGAGCATGACCGGCGTTACGAATACGCCGCAGAGTGGATCACGCTGATCAAGCGTTTGTGGAGCGAGGAGGAGGCTTTCGATTTCGATGGCGACTTCTTCCAAGGCAAGGCGCTGTGGAGCCAACCGAAACCAATCCAGTCGCCGCGCCCACCAATCATGAACGCCGGCTCCTCACCCGTCGGCCAGTCCTTCTCAGCGAACCACGCGGACATGAACTTCGTCATGCTGCGCCAGAAGGACGAGGACAGCGACAGCGCCCAGATCGGCCACCTGAAAACCCTGGCCGCCGATCTCGGCCGGTCTTCGCAATGCTGGATCCACGGCTATGTGGTGTGCCGCGACACCGAGAAGGAGGCACGTGACTATCTGAAGCATTACGTAGTCGAACGCGGTGATGACGTCGCGGTCGCCAACATGCTCGACATCTTCGGCGTGCAGTCTGGCACTCTGGAGCCGGCGGTGCTAGAGGCCTTCAAGTTCCATTTCAAGGCCGGCCACGGCGGCTATCCTCTGGTCGGCACGCCAGAGCAAATCGTCAGCCAGATGGAGCGGCTGTCCGAGATGGGCGTCGACGGCATCCTGCTCTCCTGGGTCGACTATCTCGGCGAAGCCAAGCAGTGGATCGAACAGGTGATGCCGTTGATGGAGCAGGCTGGGCTCAGGGCGCCGTTCAATCCGGAAATCCACTGAGTGGATCAACCGCTTTCCCGCCGAGCCGGCTTTTTGTTCCTGATAACCGTTTGGTTCTGCTGGGGCTTCAGCTATCCGGCGACCAAGCTGATGCTGCAATCGATCGATGTGTGGACCGGTCGGGCACTGATCATGGGTGGCGCGGGGCTGATGATGCTGGTCCTGGCGGCGCTGATGAGACAGAGCATCCGAGTGCCGCGCGCCCAATGGCGTGACCTGATCATCGCGGCGCTGCTGAATATGACAATTTTCCAAATTGGTATGACACTGGGCGTGCATTACTTTGGCGCCGGACGGACCGTGGTGATCGTCTACACCATGCCGCTCTGGGCGATGCTTTTCGCCTGGCCGTTTCTGGGGGAGCGGCCAACCATGGTCAGGCTTGCGGCGCTCGGCTTCGGGCTCGCCGGGCTCGCCGTACTATTGAGCCAGGAATTTCACGGCCTCGCCGACGCCGCTCTCGGGGCCGTTAGTACGCTGGTTGGCGCCATCGCCTTTGGACTTGGCACCGTCTGGATGAAGCGGACCCGCTGGACCAGCGACCCTACGGCGATTGCCGGCTGGCAGCTGGTACTCGGAACCCTGGCGGTTGTTCCCTGCTGGTGGTTCCTAGGCGGCGGCACCGACTGGGCCGCGATCTCCGTCGCCAGTTGGAGCGGCTTCACCTTTAACCTGATCATCGCCAATATCCTGGCGTATTTCGCTTGGTTCAGGGTGCTCTCGGTCTTCCCCGCCTCGATTTCTGGCCTTGGCACCCTGGCGGTCCCAATCGTTGGGGTCCTAGCCAGCGCAGCGGTGCTTGGGGAAGTCGTGGGATGGCGCGAGATCACCGCGCTCGCGCTCATCGTGGCGGCGCTGGGTCTGAACTTACGATCGACCACTCGGGAATAACCGATTGCTCATAGATGCCGTCCAAGGCGTAACCCCTGCTCCCAAAGCGGTTCGCCTAGCCGCCGGAGCGACACCGCTTCGGAACCGGCACCGGTTAACTGGCCCGAGAACTTTCATCCCAATGCTTGTAGTCGCTCGCCGGCTTGCATTTCGGGCCCTTGGGTTCTTCTATTCTCGTCACGCGAGCGGAGCCCCGTTTATTTTCATAAAAGGAAAACCGATTGGCGGGAAACCACCATCCTCCATTTACAACCACGTCATTGGCGAAAAACGCCAACTTCTCTAGGACCTTAGGCGCTATCGCGTAGAGAATTTCGCCGCATGTCAGGCACTCACATTTCGTTAAAGGCAAGATAACGGCACCCGCCAAGGTGTTTACATCATCACGATCGAAGCGCTGAACGGCACGGGCGATGGATGGAACGTCGCTCGCTGGTCGAAGATCGCGATCGTATGGGCCGCGCGTAGCACCCCGGCTTTGGACACTTGTATCGGTCCAGAACACCGTATTTCGTGATCAACTCGGCCAGCGCCTGCACTGTGCAGGCGCTGCGATTAAAGACGAAGATCAAAATCTCATCATCTTCATAGTAGACCTCAACCAGACTGGTTCATAGGCTCTTAATATTCTCGCTCAATTCCCACCCGAAAGCGCCTCTACTATCCTTCAGAAATTTGTTGTCGTAAGTGCCGACACCAACACCATGAAACGCGCCCTATTTTCCGTATGTCAGATCAATTAATTATTATAGTATATATAAAAACAGTTATATTTTCCATATATATTCTATTTTACAAAAAATAGTAAATTAATTTTCATTATACGCCAATAGTGTTAAAATATAGATATATACCAATTCAAATAAAATACGTCATTAACATTACGGGCAATAGTAAACCTGACTAAAAAAATATTTTTTAACCTTTGTTAAACATCTTTACGACCAC
>JAPKDN010000993.1 GCA_028822575.1 Alphaproteobacteria bacterium
TCGGCCGCTCCAAGGCACAGCTCAAGCGCCTGCGGACCATTGCATCGGCGGAGCAACAGGAAGGCAAGGCGCTGATCGAGGATCAGACCTTCAGCGAGAAGATCGCCGAGATGGAGATCAGTCTTTTGGCACTGGAATCCTTGGTTCTGCGGGTTCTGTCCGACGAAAGCTCGGGCAAGGGACCCGGGCCGGAAGCCTCGTTCCTTAAGATCCGAGGCACCGAGGTGCAGCAGGGAATTACCGAGTTGTTGGTCGAGGCGGTCGGGAATTACTCCCACCCCTATGTCCCTGACGCGATGAAGACCGGCTGGAACGAGGATCCGATCGGACCGGAACATGCCGCGTCGATCGCGCCACATTACTTCAATTGGCGCAAGGCGTCGATCTACGGTGGGTCGAACGAAATCCAGAAGAACATCATCGCCAAGGCGGTTCTGGGCTTCTAGGGCGGCGAAAACCGGTAGGGACGGAATGGCGGGCCGCTGGCGGCACGCGAGCAATCGAGGGTTTCATGAGTTTCGCGTTTAACGACGATCAAAAATTGCTGGCCGAAAGCGCCGACCGGTTCGTGCTGGACGACTACGCGTTCGAGACGCGACGCAAGAACATGGCCATGGACGGCGGTTTCAGCCGAGATGTCTGGGCCCAGTTCGCCGATCTCGGCTGGCTGGCCCTACCGATCACCGAGGCGAACGGTGGCCTTGGTGGCTCCACCGTCGATACGGCGGTATTGCTGGAATGCCTGGGGCGCGGCTTGGTGGTGGAGCCCTACCACAGCACCGTGGTCATGGGCGCGGGCGCTATCGCGGCGGCGGGTAATGATGCCCAGAAAAGCGAGATCTTGGCGGGAGTCGCCGAGGGCAAGATGCTGCTCGGTTTCGCGCATATCGAGCCTCGGGCGCGCTTCACGCTGAACCATGTCGAGACGACCGCGACCAAGGACGGCGCCGGTTACGTGCTGAATGGCGAGAAGGCGATCGTTTATAACGCTGAGACTGCCGACAAGCTGATCATCTCAGCCCGCACCGCCGGCGGGACCACCGACATGGACGGGGTAACCCTGTTCCTGGTTGACCGTGACGCCGATGGTGTGGAGCTTCGCTCTTATCCGACGATTGATGGCTTGAGAGCCTCCGAAATCATGCTGACCGGCGTCAAGGTCGGGGCCGACGCATTGCTGGGTGATGTCGATGGCGCGATGCCAGTGATTGAAGCTGTCGTGGACCGCGCCTGTATCCTGATGTGTGCCGAGGCCGCTGGAGCCATGGACTCGGCGATTAAGCTTACGGTCGAGTACATGAAGGCCCGGGTCCAGTTCGGAAAACCCATCGGCGAATTTCAGGTTCTGCAACACCGCGCGGTCGAGATGCTTGGCGCCAAGGATTTCTCCCGCGCGCTGACCTATCGCGCCGCCGGCGTAGTCGATGTGGTGAACGCCCATGAGCGTGCCCGAGCGGTTTCCGCCGCCAAGGTAGAGATGGGGAAGGCCGGCAAGAAGATTGGCCAAGATGGCGTCCAGTTACATGGCGGCATGGGCATGACTGACGACATGGCGGTTGGACACTATTTCAAACGCCTGACTATGATCGATATGCTGTTCGGTAA
>JAPKDN010000994.1 GCA_028822575.1 Alphaproteobacteria bacterium
ACATTGACCCGGTCTCCAGCAAGCACGCGAATCCGATTCTTGCGCATCTTTCCACTGGTGTGGGCAAGAACCTCGTGTTCGTTATCGAGTTTAACGCGAAACATCGCGTTAGGCAGCAGTTCGGAAATCGTGCCCGAGACTTCAAGTACGTCTTCTTTCGCCATAATCCCGCCGTGGGTTGTTCTTAAGTTGGCAAAAGTGCGGGCGTTCCGGTTCCAGGTCAAGGCGTTTCTCTGCGGGTGGCGCCTATCGGCGCTCAGGCGGATAGATCCGCGTCCGGAGGGAAACGAATCTCGATCCGGCGCTGGAGTTCGTCTCGCACTTGTCGATAGGCCGCGAGGCGCATCTCGCGGGTTCCCTCAATGATCGTTGCGTCCAAAGTTGGCCAATATTCGATGTCGCAGGCCATGACCCGGGTCAGCTCGGTGGCACGGTGGTGGGCCTCTGGTGAAAGAGAGATGATCAAGTCGAAAAAGCCATCTTCCATCTGCTCAAAACTCTTTGGGCGATGACGCGTTAGATTGACGCCGATCTCTTTCAAAACCTCAACAGCGAACGGATCCAACCGTCCCTGACGCACCCCGCACGAATCCACATACATTGCCGTGCCTTGGTGATGCTTTAACAAGGCTTCGGCCATGGGAGAGCGAACGGCGTTTTGGGCACAGGCGAAAAGCACGGCGCTCGGCTGTTGTATAGTCTCGGTGAAGGGATGCGCCAGAAATGGACCGGCGGCAGGTGTGTGGTTCATCGTGCCGCCCCACCTAGCCCCGGATATGCAGCACGCACATCAGGGTAAAAAGCCGTCTGGCGGTAGAGAAATCCATCTCGACCTTATCGGCTAGCCGCTCCATCAGAAGGGTTGAGCCATCGTTGTGCAGCCCTCGGCGTCCTATGTCGACCGCCTCGATTTGCGACGGTGTCAGGCGTTTGATCGCATCATAATAACTCTCGCAAATCTGAAAATATTCCCGAACCACCCGACGGAATGGCGCGATCGGAAGCGCGACCCGCGTGACCGGCGAGTCTTCATGATTGCGAATATCGAAACGCAGTCGGTTTTCCTCGATACCTAGATACAAGCGAAACTCCTTGCCGGTGTCGCCTACCGGCGCGAAGGTATTTTCCTCGATGAGATCATAAATCGCGATGGCGCGTTCATGTTCGACCTCGGGGCTCCGGCGCACCACAGTACGTTCGTCCAACTCAACGTGAATCAGATGGCCAACCATGTTTTGGTTCGACGGCTCCGAAACTATCTCTGGCTCAGCGGTATGGCGCGGCATCCCTGTGTTCCCTTGTCCGTCGCGCCGGCCCTAACTCGGTTTGGCGAGTCGTGTCGCGATCGATCGGGCATGGGCTTCAAGACCCTCGGCCTTGGCTAGGGTGATAGCCGCCGGCCCAATCCGCGATAGACTTACAGCGTCGCATCGTACCCAAGTCGTGCGCTTAAGGAAATCCATCACCGAAAGCCCAGAGGAGAACCGCGCTGTCCGGCCGGTTGGCAGAACATGATTTGGGCCGGCGACATAGTCACCGATCGCCTCAGGTGTGTAGCGGCCAAGGAACATCGCGCCCGCATGACGGATTTTCGCCGCAAGACC
>JAPKDN010000108.1 GCA_028822575.1 Alphaproteobacteria bacterium
GCGGTTGTGACCGACGGTGTCATGCACGCGGGCGGGCGTTACCTCACCGGCTATGAAGACGGTACCGAAAACCCCGAGGGCGACGCGGCCGCCGTAGCCGCGCTCGTTCGGGCGTGTGGGGCGTGGCGCGCGCAAGGAAGGCTCCAGATTCGTCGCGGCCCAGCAATGGGTTCGTGACCTCTCCTATTTCGCCTCTCTGGCCGAACCGGAGCGGGACAATATCATTCGTCGCCGGATTTCGGACAATGAGGCAATCGACGATGTCCCAGATTCGGCGCATGTAAAACGCACGGCCCCGGAAAGTTTCGAGCCCGAGGCTTTTATCCTGCGCCGCTCGACGCTCTTCGCGGACTAGAGCAGCGAGAAATTGATGTTTGCGGCCTTGGGCGGGTTGCCCGATGATTTCGAGACTCAAATTCAAAGGGGAGCGTGGTTGATGCATTGTTCCAGTTTTCTCGACCGGTCAGCGGCTGATAATACTGGTGCCCGCCAGTGGAAGGGGAGCATTTGGATCTCACCGCCCTCGGTATATGAGGCGTCCTCGTCCTCGTCCTTGGCCGTTTCGTTGCAGACCCACTTTCGGCTATAGTATTTTCAGATGTTTAAATAGACCGCCGCTTAGGAGTCATCCATGCAGCCTGAAAAAATTCTCTCACACGCGCCCAAGATCCTTAGCCAGGTGCAGCGCGAACAGTATTTCAGCGACGGTTATCTGACGCTGGAAGGGTTCATCAACCAGTACTGGCTGGACCGGATCTGGGATGCCACCAACGGTTTCATCGATGAAAGCCGAGGCTATACCAAATCGGATAGCAAGTTTGACCTAGAACCGGGCCACACATCGGAGGCTCCGAGGCTCAGGCGGCTGACCGCGCCAGTGAACCATCACGAGACTTATTGGGAGTTCGCCAGCCGAGGACCAATCGTCGACGTGGCTGAGGATCTTCTAGGCCCCGATGTCGTGTTCCACCACTCCAAATTAAACTTCAAATGGTCGGGTGGCGGCGAGGAGGTGAAGTGGCATCAGGACATCCCGTTCTATCCGCACACTAACTATGGCGTCCTGGCGATCGGCCTCTACATGAACGACGTGGATGACGAGATGGGACCGATGGGTGCCATCCCCGGCAGTCAGAATGGCCCGATCTACAACCACTATAACAACAAGGACGAGTGGGTCGGCGCCATGCCGGATGATGACGCGGACAAACTGCCGATGGACAAAGCCGGTTGGATGCGCGGCAAGGCCGGCACCATCACGGTGCATCACTGTCGGACTGTACACGGCTCGATGCCGAATATGTCGGGTCGTATGCGCCCGCTTTTAATCAACGCGTTTTCGTCGGCCGACGCGCTGCCGATCACAGCGCACCCGGCGCCCTGCCCGCAAGTCGGCACCGTCGTACGAGGGAAGCCGGCCCGCTGGGCGGCGTTCGACGCCGAGCCTTGTCTGCTGCCGCCGGATTGGTCGGGGGGATATACCTCGATTTTCGCACTTCAGCAGGAAGAAGACCTGGAGGCCCATACGGCGGAGTAAAATTCTATGCTTTGGGGGTGATCAGGCTCACCGTGGTTCCCCGGTCATGCTCAGTTTTGATATTGAATCGCCCGCCCATGATACCGACTAGAGATTTCGTGATATCAGCAGACCTAACCCGGCACCATCGATTTCAGTGGCGTAATTCGCGCGGACTGGTCCCGAAGTCTTGACTAGGCGTTCGAGTATGGCTTTCGAAATGCCTTTGCCGGTATCAATCACCGAGAACCTCACGAAACTCGCGGGAGGGCGATCAATCCAAACCGCGACACGGCCACCGCAACGGGTGGCGCGAATTCATTGGTCAGCAGGTTCAAAAGGCATTGATGCATCGATCTCACATCAACCATGACGCGCGGCAGCTCCGGACTCGCGGTCCCACGCAGTCGAATACCCGCCCTTCCGGCGGACCGGTCGCAGAGCCGCGGAGATCAAATCCCGAGGGTGTTGTGCGCGTTGAACAGGTATTCTCGGCGCCCGGCCTCATCCCCGAGAGATTCAACAGATCGTTGATCAGCAAAAGGAGGTGCTCTCCGCTGTTCATCACGTCACCGAGATAGGAGCGATAGCGCTCCGAGCCGAGCGGGCCAAATGGCCCGAACAACACCAGATTGGAAAACCCGATAATAGCGTTCAGCGGCGTTTGGAACCCGTGACTCATCCGCGTGAGGAAAGCTGATTTGGCCCGACTCGCCTGTTCCGCCGCATCAAGCGCCTTGGTCAATGCCTTCTCGCGGTGGGATAGTTTCGTTATGTCGGTATTGACGACCGCGATGCTGCCATCGTCGAGTAAGCGTTCCTTGATCAAAAGAACATTACCATCGGTCCAACGCATCAAACCTAGCTCGCCCAAGGCTGAGCGGTGACGTGCCATGCGTTTGGTCAGAAACGCTTCCTCGCGACCCATCGCGCCCTCGAGTAATCCGAGATTCATATTGGCCTGAACGATCTTATCGAAGGCCACTCCCCCGTCGAACAACCAGTCGGGGTTTTCGTTAATTCTCCGGGAGATGGTGTTGCAAAATACCGTGGTGCCGCCGGGGTCAAAAGGCACGAACCCGTCGGTCGGGCTTTCCTTCGCGCCGCGGAGCACCGAAAGATCATAGGATGCCAGTCGATTGGACTTTATGGTCGCGGGCTTGTCGATATCTCACAAAAGCGCTGGGTTTTGATCCGGCGCGGACACCGCGGTGCCGGAGCCAAAGTAGCCGGTGAGGCCCAAGTGGGGGCTAAATACTGGCTTTCCACTTAGCAGTAGCCATTGTAGCCGCCCTTCGGGGCGCGCGCGGAATACCAATTGGTCCGGGAAAGAGTGCCTATCCGCGAAGGCGGTTCCCCCACTCTCCCACTCATAACCAAGTTCAGCGAAGTTCCATCCGATATGCGCCGCGTCTTCGACTCCAGACATCTCGCCGGCCCGTGCCGATACAAAGGTGAATTTTAAAGTGTCATTGATTCACCAGAAAAATCCTGGGGCGACGTCCAGGATTTCCTGCTCGATATGTTGATGGGAAGACTAGGTTCCCCGAGTGTTGAACACGTGATCTCATGCTTGCGGCATGGAGGGATAAAGTGAAGATTTCCTTAATGTGGGCGGCTGCTTTGGCCGCGATTCAGCAATATGCGCGTGTGTGTGGCAAGCGGGAGTGTGTGGGAAACACGCACCCGCTCGCTTTGCTGGGTCATCCCTGCGCGGCGATCTCCGCCGCCATCGACAACACGTTTCGCGCCTGTTTCAAATGCGGCATGTCGAGCATTTTCCCTTCAAGGCCGACAACGCCCAACCCCGGGTTCTGCTCGAACACGTCGACCACGCGTCGTGCATGTGAGATCTCTTCTTCCGACGGCGTGAAGGCATCGTTGATAATCGCCGCCTGCGCCGGGTGGATCGCGATCTTGCCAATAAAGCCCGACCGACGATCCCTCAAGCAATCCTCCGCCAAGCCCTCGGTGTCCTTGTAATTGACGTAGACGACGCCGACAGGTTGGACATCGATCGCGCGCGCCGCTGCCAGACAAAAGGATTTCGCCATCAGATAAGGATCATCATAACCGCCCGACGTGGGGTTCATA
The DNA here is from genome assembly GCA_028822575.1 of Alphaproteobacteria bacterium. Next base: position 3,611 of record JAPKDN010000108.1, read on the forward strand.
TTGTCGCTGGCGCCCAACGCCGCCGATAGATCTTCCGCTCCCCAGGTGATCGCCACCATCCTGTCGGTTACGCCGTCAAGATAAGTGTGGAAGCTAAGCAGGGAGGCCGCGGTCTCGGTGGCGACAACTAGGATTTTGGTCGATCCGATCTCCAACCCCTCGCGCGCCTCCAGCGCCGAGAGATAGTTCCCCATCGTGTTTACGTCCTTGGCCGAATAAACCTTGGGCAAACAAATCCCGTCCGGTGCGCCGGCCATTACTGCCGCAAGATCTGGTAGGCACAGATCGGTATCAAGTGGATTGACCCGCACCCAGAGCTTTTGGCGTGAGCGATCGGCGCGATCCTTGAGATAGTTACACACCATTTGACGCGCGACGTCCTGTCGGTTATCGGAGACAGAATCCTCTAGGTCGAGGATCAAGGCATCCGCTGGGTTATCCCGTGCTTTCTCCAGCTTACGCTCGGAATCGCCGGGAACGAACAGCCAGGAGCGGATAATCATGTCGGCTTCTTCATCATCAGCCCGACGCGCAGGCAATACGCGATCTCTTCATCCCGCTGATTGTAACCGCGGTGTTCAAAGGTCACGAGTCCCGAGGTGGGTCGCGATTTCGACTCGCGCTTATCCTTGATCGTGGTCACCGAGCGGATGGTGTCGCCATGGAAAACTGGATTGGCGAAGCGGGTATCGGTCATGCCAAGATTGCCCAGCGTGGTGCCGAGTGTCGTGTCGCTGACCGAGACGCCAATCACCAGGCCAAGAGTGAACAGGCTGTTCACAATCCGCTGACCGTATTCCGTGTCCTTGCTGAATTCCTCGTCCAGATGCAGCGGTTGCGGGTTATGGGTCATCGCGCAGAACATGATGTTGTCCATCTCGGACACCGTGCGAGTGAGTTCATGCTTGAACTCCATTCCGATCTTGAATTCCTCGTAATACAGACCAGCCATCGATACCTCCGCTTTACCCTGGTTTGTTGGTTACCTGAGTTTGCTCGTGGAATTGGCGAGCAACACACCACAACCCGGTGGACAGCTCAAACCAGCAAGGCGACCACCGCGCCTGTCATCATGGTGGCGATGGTACCCGCGAGCAGAGCTTTCATTCCGAGACCGACGATCTCCGCCCAACGTTCCGGCGCCATGGCCACGAACCCGGCGATGGTGATGCCGGAACTACCCAAATTCAAGAAGCTACAAAGCGCGTAAAGCAGAATGATCCGGCTGCGGTCGGACAACACGCCTTCCGACAATCCCGAAAGTTGAAAATAAGCGATAAGTTCGTTAAGGACGATTTTGGTGCCGACAAGGCCGCCCGTTACGACCGCCTCGCTCCAGGGAAACCGATCAACCAAGCCAGCGGTGCCAGAGCTTCGCCCAACAGCCGTTCTAAACTGAGCCCCGCGCCACCCATGTCGGGAAACAAGCCCAATATATGGTTCACCAGCGCCACCAGGGCGACGAAAGCGATCGGGGTCGCGGCGATGTTCAACAACAATCGTAGACCGTCGGTGATACCCGTTACGATCGTGTCCATCGTTCCCGCATAGGGGCTCTCGGTGGGGGACCGCGTCGTCGATCTTGCCGCCTGGTTCGCTTGGGATCATGACTCGTGCTACCACCAAGGCCGCCGGTGCGCTGATCAAGGAGGCAGCCACGAGATGACCCGCGCCATCTAGTATCGCGGTGCTGAGGATCATCGCGTAGAGCACCAGAACCGTCCCGGCGATGGTGGTCAGCCCACAGGTTATCATGGCGAAGAGATCCGCCTGGCTCATGGTCGCCAGATGTGGGCGAATCAGGAGCGCCGCCCCGATCACTGGAATATTCAGCGCTAAGGCCGCCAAGCCAAACTGGATCACTAATCCCGCTACGACCAGCCGCGACCTCCACCGTGACCGCGCCTCGCTGGCGATCCAGGCAAGGGCAAAAAGGAAAATCAATCCCAGGATTGGTTATATCAATTCCATCGCGTGAGACCTCCCCGTTTCGCTCTATGTGTCTATCCATCGACCCTTTGACGGGTGGAGTTTCTTTCATACACGACACGGGCGTCTTTAACCTCCGGCCGGTCCGAGACCTCGGCGACCGGCACATCCCACCAGGCGCCGCCGGCCTCGGTCGCCGCGATGGGATCGGTTTCGATCACCAACACCGTGGTGCGATCGTTGCGTCGCGCACGGACAAGCGCCTTTTCCAACTGCGCGATTCCGGTAACATGTTCGGAGATTGCCCCGAGACTAGCGGCGTGCGCGACGAAATCCACACTGACGGGCGCGATGTCTGGAATGTCCTCGAAAAGATTATTGAACGGCGCACCGCCGGTGCCGATCTGTAAACGCCGAATACAACCAAAGCCTCCATTGTCGAGGACCGTGACGATCAGCTTGTGGCCAAGCGCGACGGATGTCGCAATCTCGGAATTCATCATCAAGTAGCTACCATCGCCCACCATGACGAAAACCTCGTGATCCGGCAGCGCCATCTTGACCCCAAGACCACCGGCGATCTCGTATCCCATGCAGGAATAACCATATTCCAAATGGTATACGTTGGTGTTTGAGGCCCGCCACAACTAATGGAGCTCACCCGGTAAACCGCCGGCGGCGCAAACCACTGTCCCTTTGTCTTCAGCCGCCCGCGCGACGGCGCCGATGACCTGGGCATCGCTAGGCTGGAGCGCGTTATCTGCCGCCAGGGCCCGGTCCGCGATCTGGTTCCAGGTGTGGATCGCCGTGCTGGCCCGCTCACGCCATTGGTAGGGTGCCTGATAATGGGCGATCGTGTGATCCAGCGCCTCGATCCCCACCCAGGCGTCGGCGACGATCCCGAGACCGGCATGTTTGCCCGCGTCATAGGGGGAGATATTCAAATTGATCAGTTGGCACTCCAAGTTGGCGAACAGGGCGCGCGACCCGGTGGTGAAATCCTGCAACCGGGTGCCGATCGCCAGCACCACGTCTGCCTCGGCCGCCAAGGCGTTGGCGGCACTGGTCCCGGTGACGCCAATACCGCCGAGATTAAGCGGATTGTCCCAGGCTATGGCGCCCTTGCCAGCCTGTGTTTCGGCCATCGGGATGCCGCGGCGTTCGGCGAATTCGGCGAGCACCGTGCCGGCGTCGGAATATTGCACGCCGCCACCGGCGATAATCAGTGGTTTGCGCGATCGTTCCAGCACCCGGGCGGCGGCACTCAACTCGCGAATATCCGGTTGCGGTCTGCGAATGCGATGTCGTGTCGCTTCGAAGAAGCTTTCTGGGAAATCATAGGCTTCGGTCTGAACGTCCTGGCATAGGGCTAGGGTGACCGGGCCACAGGCACCGGCGTCGGTGAATATCCGGACCGCGCGCGGCAGGGCCTGAATGATCTGCTCCGGCCTGGTAATCCTGTCGAAATAGCGAGAAACCGGGCGAAAACAATCATTGGCCGAGACCGTGCCGTCGCCGAAATCCTCGATCTGTTGAAGGACTGGATCGGGGCGGCGGCTGGCGAATACTTCACCCGGCAACAACAACAAGGGAAGTCGGTTCACATGCGCCACCGCCGCCGCCGTCACCATATTGGTGGCGCCGGGGCCGATCGAGGTGGTGCAAGCCATGACCTGGCGTCTGAGCGAAGCCTTGGCGAAGGCGGTGGCGGCCAGCGCCATCGCTTGCTCGTTGTGTGCCCGATACGTGGGCAATATATCCCGCGCGCCATACAGTGCTTCGCCGAGGCCGGTGACATTGCCGTGTCCGAAAATCGCCCAGCATCCGGCGAAAAGCGGTTTCGCCCCGGTGGGCGTGTCTATGCTTTGGGCGATGAGATACCGCACCAGGGCCTGAGCCATGGTCATCCGGACCGTGGTCATGAAACTCTCCAGCCGAGGTTGGTTAAAGCATGGCGCGCAAGGCTGAGGTGCGTTCCCGTCCCGCCGCCATCATTAGCTGCAGATCGCTGCTCCCCAAGACCAGGCGAACACCCATCTCGATATATTTTTCCATCAGAGGCGGTGTATAGACTCCACCCATGCCAACGCTTTTGCCGTGCTTTTTACAAGCCGCGATCGTGGTTCGATAGGCGTCGACCACGCGCGCGTTACCCACGTCGCCCGGAATGCCCATCTCCATGCAGAGGTCATTGGTTCCAATCAGCAGCGCGTCGACGCCTGGGACGGCGGCGATGGCCTCGGCGTTGGCGATGGCCTCGGGTGTTTCGAGCATGAGGATCAGCAAGGTGGCGTCGTTGATCGCCTTGGATACTTCGGCCATCGGATAGGTCTCGAAGTCGACGACGGGTTGGGCGCCGGCAACGGAACGGTGACCAAGAGGCGGATATTTGCAATTCGCCGCCATCTGGCGTGCCACTTCGGGGGTGTCGACATGGGGGATGACAATGCCCTGTGCCCCGCCATCAAGAACACGCGTCGCGTGGAAATGCTGGAAGCCCGGTACGCGGACGATCGGCGTGATCCCCGCGTCCTGCGCCGCGACACTGATCTGGACGGCGGTATCGATGTCCATGGAATTATGTTCCATGTCGATGAAAAGCCAGTCGAACCCGGCGGTCTTCATTGCCTTGCCGATATCCACGGTCCTCGACTGACGCAAGCCAACGCCAATGGCGAGCTCGTTCGCCGCGAGTTTTTCCTTCGCGACATTCCGTATTTCGACCATTTCTTAACTCCTCGTCCTGGCTGACTAGCTATTCTCGCCCGGAGTGTGCCAGGGGCCCGGGGCCTCCTGGAACCTGGTTTTTGATTGGCTTTACCTTATCGCGCTCCACGTCCTAGTCTCGACGGATCATGAGCCATGCACCCGATACACCCCTGGTTCTCAAGTGGAACGAGGGGTGT
>JAPKDN010000995.1 GCA_028822575.1 Alphaproteobacteria bacterium
ATTTTCTTCATCAGTCAGCATTTCAGTCGGCCTCACTTAAAACACGGCCTCGGTCATGGCCAAACCTCGCCATCAGAACCTCTTCAAACTCCATCCCTTCCTTCGCAAACCAGCTGCCTGGTCGCGTACGGTAAGCCTCGTGCCGCCAGGGCGCTTCCGGTTCTACATCGTTCGCCGATAATGTGCGCGCACCCTCTAGCACGGTGCGACGGAAACGGACGATGGCTGCATCCGTTGCGGTCAGGTTCTCTCGCGTGCGGTCCACAATAAAGCCTTGGCTCTGCTGGATCATGATGTCCTGTTCCGCCAAGCCCTTCACCCCAGTGAAGGTTTGAGTTTTCTGGACATTACGGTCGATCTTGTAATCGTTTGATCGATTGCGCAACGGCATGTAGTTCATGTCCGTCTCGGCAATTATGCCGTGGCCGGTGGTTTTCAGTTTCGTCCGTTCGGCCTCACCCAGATCGCGATCTGGGTTCCAGGCATAACAAAACATCCAACACGACGTGTCTGTGACCGGCACCAAGGTGAAGCCGGGGTAAGTCTCACCCGGCATGGTCGAGGGGCCGGTACCATTGGCGGGCAACGAATATTGGGTCATGCGCCAATAGCGCTCATCCGCCTCATCGGTCGACCGTGCTCCGCCCACGACAAAGCCCACATCATGCTCCAGAATGGAAAACTTCGGCATGGGGTCACGGCGAATCCAGCGCAACCGCCGCTCATCAACCGGCGCATCCAAATTCTCGTTCGACGGCACGCTCGGCGCCGGCATATGAAGGAAAGAGAAGTGCGACGTATCCAGATCACCTTCCATGACCTGGGCCCAATTACATTCCATAAATTGCTTGGTAACAAAGCGTTTGGCGTCATCAACGAACCCAAACTCAAACTCCGGCAATTCCGGTAACATATCCAAGGCCGGGCCCATATAAGCCCAGACGATGCCGCCCAATTCCCGTGTCGGATAGGATTTGATACGCACCGTCTCGTGGTGGCGTACGCCAGGTGGAACATTGGGCAGGTCTACAGCCTTGCCGTTCACGTCAAATTTCCAACCATGATAGACACAGCGCAGTCCACATTCTTCGTTCCGTCCAAAATACATATCAGCCCCCCGGTGGGGGCATTTCGTGTCGACCAATCCGACCGCGCCATTGGAATCGCGAAAAGCGATCAATTCTTCAGCCATTATGGTCACCCGAATTGGCGATCCATCGCGTTCCAGCAATTCCTCAGACAGTATGGCCGGTTGCCAAAAACGCCGAAAATACTGGCCCATCCGCGTCTCCGGTCCAGTTTCCGTCAACAGATCATTTTCTTCCGCCGTCAACATTACTCTGCGCTCCACTCAATTCCATTGTGATAATGTATTATGCCCTAAAATTCCTCCAGCAACCGGCCTCTACCAAAGAATTTATCGTCAATGCCCGCCGCCCGCAGGGCGTGCCAGATTAAGGCCACGTTAATGGCGATCATCGGCTTGCCGAGTTGGTGTTCAAGCGTCGGGAACATATCGATAGTACTTAGGTTTGTGCCCACCTGAACGATGGCGTCGATATCATCGCCCAAAACCTCGGTGGCCGGGATAACCGGAACACC
>JAPKDN010000996.1 GCA_028822575.1 Alphaproteobacteria bacterium
CGTGCAGGTGATGATTGATAAATCCCCCATGAAACGCCTTGGCACACCGGAGGAGATTGCTAAGGGCGTGTTGTTCTTGGTCTCGGACGACGCCAGTTTCTCGACTGGCTCCGAACTCGTTCTAGACGGCGGTTATACAGCGCGATAAGACCCGGTTATGCAAAAGCCCAATAGTAGAACAGCCCCCGACTTGCTCGATGAAATGGCGAGCAAGTATCCCGCCCGCCGGTTTCTGGTCGATGGAGAGACACGTTTGTCCTATGGCGAATTCAGAGATGGTGTCCGCCATCATGCGAAAGGTTTGATAGCGCTTGGGCTCGGCAAGGGAAGCCGGGTCGCCATGTTGATGGGAAATCGAGTTGAGTGGCTGACGGCCTATTTCGCGGCTATGTCCGTCGGCGCAGAAGTTGTCGCACTTAGTACCTTGTCGACGGCCCGCGAACTCGCCTACCAACTTACTCACGCCGAAGTCGGCGTTTTGGTATTTGAGCCGAAATATCGGGACCGGGATTTCGTTGCGGTCTTGGCTGATGCTGTGCGTGAGCACGGCCTGGATCCGCTGCCAAAATACATTCCTGTTGAGGATGCGCCGCCGGGCGCAATGTCCTTCTCTGATCTCGTGGAGTTCGGTGGCCGAATTGACGACGACACCTTGGCGGCGGCGCAAAGCGCGATCGAACCCGGTGATACGGCGTGCATTCTTTATACGTCTGGCTCGACTGCCCTGCCCAAGGGGGTGCCACTCTATCATTCCGGCTTGATCGACAATATGTGGTCCATTGGCGAGCGCCAACATCTGACACCGGATGACCGATTGTGGCTCGCGGTCTCCCTATTCTGGTCGTATGCCTGCGTCAACGCATTGTTCACGATGATGACCCACGGCGCATCAATCGTGTTGCAGCATCATTTTGAGCCGGGCGAGGCCCTGCGGCTGATCGAGCAGGAAAAATGCACCGTGTTCTATGGTACACCCGCGCTGTCGCGTCCTATGTGGGACCATCCTGACCGGCCCAATCGCGATCTCTCGTCGCTCCGGACGGGAGCCACCATTGGCAGCCGCGAGCAAGTTCAGACGGTGATCGATCTTGGTGTGACGGAGATTTGTAATGTCTACGGCCTGACCGAAGCTTATGGGAATTCTTGTGTGATTGACGGGAAGCTCCCGTCGGAACGCCGTCTGGTTTCTTCGGGCGCGCCGCTCGATGGCGTCGAAATCAAGATTGCTGATTTCGAGACGGGTGTCTCCTTGCCAATGGGTGAAATGGGTGAAGTCCGTGTTCGCGGCCACGTTACGAAGGGGTATTTGAAGGAGCCCGAACGGACGGCGGAAGCGTTGGATGAGGAAGGATTTCTGAGGACTGGTGATCTCGGTACTTTGGATGAGGACGGTTTCCTGACCTATCGGGGTCGCCGTAAGGAGATGGTGAAGACCGGTGGAATTAATGTGGCGCCGGCGGAAATTGAGGCGGTCTACGGGATGCATGACGGGATCGAGCAGGTTTATGTTACTGGGATTCCCTCTGACCATCTGGACGAAGCGCTAGCTGCGGTGATTGTGCTTTCGGGCGCACCGGTAGGGCAAAAAGAATTGATTACCT
>JAPKDN010000109.1 GCA_028822575.1 Alphaproteobacteria bacterium
CCCTGACAGCTCGCTGTCGGGGTCGGTGGTTGCCGCATATCCCCCTTGTGCTGAGGGACCGACCTAATCGCTTCAAGTTTCCCATGGCGCTACGACGCCGGGTTCCGATTGTTGAATACCCGGACCTAGCGGCCGGACCATGACAACGATTTCCAAGATGTCGCGTTAATATTGGCCAGCCCGCGCTAGGCGATTAACGTTCGCACCGTGCCAACCATCTGCCCTTTCCGGAGTCCCGATGTCCAACCAAGCTCAGCTCGACGCCATCATTCAAATCGCCCGACGCGCCGGCGAGGTGATCATGGAATACTACGAATGCAAGATCGAGGTTGATGAGAAAGCCGATGGCTCACCAGTGACGGCGGCAGACCGGGCGGCAGACGCCGTGATAGTTCCGGCGCTGCGCGCACTGACGCCAGATATCCCGGTAGTTTCGGAGGAAAGCGTTGATGCGGGCGATATCCCCAATGTCTCAGGCGGCACTTTTTGGCTCGTTGATCCACTTGACGGAACCAAGGAGTACATTAATCGAAATGGAGATTTCACGGTAAATATCGGACTAATCGTCGATGGCTTGCCCAAGCTCGGCGTGCTTCTGACGCCAGTGAACGGCCTTGCCTGGGCTGGAGGCATCGGTAGCGGCGCCTTCGAGGAAAATGCCGGTGGCGCGCGCCGCTCTATCTCGGTGCGGACGCCAGACCCGAACGCACTCGTGGTCGTCGCCAGTCGATCACACCGCAGTTCAGATTTGGAGGACTATATCGCTGCTCGACCTGTCAAAGAGTCGATCTCGCGAGGGTCCGCGCTGAAGTTCTGTCTGGTTGCCTGCGGCGAGGCTGATCTTTATCCGCGAACCGGCCCAACCATGGAATGGGACACCGCCGCCGGCCACGCGGTCTTGCTAGCGGCTGGCGGTTCGATGGAAATGTTCGAGGGCGGCGAGTTTCGCTACGGCAAGCCAAAGTTCCTCAATGGGTGGTTCGTGGTTCGCGGCGGCTAGGATACCCGTATGACCGCGATCCGTTATGAGATATCGAAGCGTGATTTCTCTCGCGGGTTTATGAGAAAACACCAACGCTATAAGTTGCCAGCGCATTGAATGTATCCACCAGCCCGACCAAGGAGCAGAGCCAATGAAGGCAGTTATGGTAACCGATGATGGTGTGAAATTTCTTGACACACCAACGCCGAAACCAAAAGCCAATGAGGTGCTTATCCGGGTCCGCGCCTGCGGCCTCAACCGTGCCGATCTCATGGTGGCAAGCGGCATGGCACATGGTGCCGTGGGCGGCGCCGGTACAATTGTTGGGATGGAAATTTCAGGTGAGGTCGCCGAGATGGGCGCGGATGTCCAAGGATTTGCGGTTGGCGACCGGGTAATGGCCTCTGGCGGCGCAGCCTGGGCCGAATACGCGGTCGCGGATTGGGGACGGACCGTCAAGATCCCCGACAACAACATGAGCTTCGATACAGCCGCGACCTTGCCGGTGGCGTTGCAGACAATGCACGACGCAGTGGTCACGAATGGCGCGTTGACGCCCGGCAAAACCATCATGATCCAGGGCGCCAGCTCCGGTGTCGGCATCATGGGCATGCAGATCGCCAAGCTCAAGGGAGCCTCGCTAGTGGTTGGTAGTTCGACCAATGCGGGTCGCCGTGCCCGGTTGTCGGAGTTTGGCGCCGATATTGCGGTTGACCCTAGCGATCCCAGCTGGGTCAGTCAGGTGCTGGAAGCAACGGATGGCAAGGGCGTCGATACGATCGTCGATCAGGTCTCTGGCTATGTCGCCAACCAAAATCTCGCCGCTACCACTATCAAGGGCCGGATCGTTAATGTCGGGCGCCTTGGCGGTTTCTCTGGCGATTTTAATTTCGACCTGCACGCGGCACGGCGGATCAATTATATCGGCGTGACGTTCCGTACCCGAACCGTCGATGAGATCCGTGAAATCGTCCGCCTCACCTGGGCCGACCTTGGCGACGCAGTAACCAATGGCAAACTATCGCTGCCGATGGACAAGACCTATCCGATACAAGACGTCACTCAGGCGCTCGCCCGGATGAAGGCAAACGAGCATTTCGGCAAGATCACCTTGTCGGTTGGCTAAAACACCCCTCGTTTCCGGTGGCCAGGCGAACACCAAGTCTTCGGAAACGGGTTCTTACTCCGATGTCGCGAAATTTACTCTTGTTCAGAACATTAAAACGCAATCGCTGCTGTATGGCGGCGCCGTGATTCCGGGATATTCTAACGCCAAGCCCAGACGGGTTCACCAAAATGGCCAACCCGAGTATCGCGACCGTGCAAACAGACTTCGCGGAACTGATAAACTATTGCCGCCGTGGGGGCATGCAATGCGTTGTTCTCGCCCATCAGGAGGCGGATCACCGGACGGTCACTTTCCGGGATATCCACAAATTCGGGTGAACCGGGCCGGTTCAACTCACGAAACGCAACCTGGTGAATGCGCGCGACTTCGGCGGGATTAGGCCACATTTCGGCATTGGCGCCAGCCCAAACCACGATTGGGGTGATCAAGTAGCCTGATTGGGTTCTGTAGTCGTCCAAAACACCAAGGACGGCGTCTTCATCCAGATCCATGTTCACTTCCTCGCGCAATTCCCTGAGTGCGCCCCGGACCGGGGTTTCACCTTCATCCATGCGACCGCCGGGCAACGCGAACTGGCCGGCATGGCTGTTCAGGCTGGGAGTGCGGCGGGTCAGGACATAGGCCCCCTCGCCCCGATCATCCCGAATAAGAGCAATTGCCACCGCCGCGCGCTTCAGCCCCTCGGCGGGAGATGAATTCCGCGTGAATGCGCGGAGATTAGCGGTGACGCGGGCGCGCATGTCCTCATCATAAAAATAATGCCCGTCTTCCATGCTCGAATCCATAGTGTCCGACATCTCCATGAAACTAAGAAACCCTATGAGGCGCCACCGCCCATCGAGAGGAGTGCGCAGTGCGAAAGATTGGTTTCCGGTTATTCGAATTTACCCGGCAACTGCGCCGTGCTCAATGGCCCACGCCGGATTTTTCCCAAAACCATTTGGTGATCACGTATTTTTGCACGCGTCGCACCGGCATGGCCTCGTGCTAAAGGGCGTGATTCGGCGCGTCGTCGATTTACACATTCTTCCGAGCAATCACCATGCCTCGAACACGCCTGAAAGGCCGTTTGAGCCTTTCAAACTTGGTGGCCCCACCGTCCTCAACATCATTCAGATACGCCATGATTCTCCAGGTCCGCTGAGCGGCTAGGGATGCACCATTTCGAACTTCGTCGTTCTCCGGCGCAAACCAGTCAGTGCAGGCCTTGAAGTACTCAAACACATCCTAGCGCTGTCCCGGGAGAGCCGCACAACAGGCGGGTCGCGGTCGACCAAGGCTTAGAGCCGGATATTGAAATCCTTGATTGGATTCGGGTCGGCGCGATTCATATGACAGTTATAAATAGTGCGATAATCACTTGGCCTCTGAGTAACCGTCGAGCGTTGCAGGGAGGTATCGATACCCACGATCAACAACTTACATTCCTCAGCTTACTGTAAATCAGGTATTTCATGACCTAGTCCAGATCAGTATCCAACCGGCAGAACATGGGGCGATTTTCTGGCTTCGTCATCGGCGCATGACAGACCGAGCGCCACCGATCCTGCTCGGCGGGCGGCTCCAGCGTCACGGCCAACGCGGGTGCCTCGGTCATCCGGCTGCGGATTTGTTCATGACCACAGTCAAGTTCAGGGGAAATTCGATCATAACATTATAGCAGGCGGCATGAACGATTCCGCAACCGCTTTTCTCATAAACGGGATGCAGTAAAATGCTGATGAAAGTGCGAGTGCGGCTATTGGAAAAATTACGATCAAATTTCTGAAATCTACCATCTCACCCTCCTCACGTTGTAAGTTGGGGCTGGTAGGCAAAGAGAGCCGTGGAACCACCGGTATGCAAGAACACGATATTCTCGTTGGACTTGAAATGTCCCTTGCCGATCAGGTCGATCAACCCAGCCATCCCTTTTCCAGAGTATACGGGGTCGAGAAAAATTCCCTCCATACGCGCCAGAAAGCGAATCGCGTCGCACATTTCTGGGGTCGGTTGACCATATCCCGCGCCGACGTAGTCACTATTGGCCACGATCGACTCTCGCCCTATGCCACCCCTTATACCAACGAAATCCGCCGTCGCCTCGGCAAGACGGTGCACGTTCTGTTCCTGTGCATCTTTCGGCGCCCTGACGCTAATACCGTAGACCGGGATCCCGGCATTGCACCCTTCCAGCCCCGCGACCAAACCGGCTTGGGTCCCGGCACTTCCTGTTGCATGCACGATATGATCAATCCTCAGCCCAAGATCATTCGCTTGAGTCACAAGTTCCAAAGCTGCATTTACGTAGCCGAGTGCGCCGATCGGATTTGAGCCCCCCCCCGGGATGACATAGGGCTTATGTCCTTTCGAACGCATTTCCTCGCCAAATAACTTAGCCTCCAAGTTCATATCCATGCCATTTTCGCGAAACTGATAGTTTGCACCACACAGGTTGTTCAAAAAAACGTTGCCGGTAGTTTCATAATCTGGCCCCAAATTGCCAACACGCCGCTCCAACAATATCTCGCATTTGAGGCCAAGTTTTGCTGCCGCTGCGGCGGTCTGGCGAGCATGATTCGATTGGGTGGCCCCTTGGGTGATCAACATATCCGCGCCCTGTTCCAGGGCATCCGCGGCAAGGAATTCAAGCTTTCGAGTCTTATTGCCTCCCGTCCCCAAACCCGTACAATCATCTCGCTTGATGTACAGATTTGGACCGCCTAGGTGTTCAGTCAATCTGTCCAGACGCTCAAGCGGAGTATGCATGTGCCCAAGTCGGACGCGCGGAAACCGAGATAGATTCATTGCAATTCCCTAATTTCTGCGCCGTCCAGCGGCGCTTTTGTGCACTTCCAACGAACAAACTGACCACATGCGGCGGCGCGGGTTAACTCCGTGCCGAGGGATGGATGCTCGATCATGAATAGTTTTTTTCACTCTGATAGTCATCATATATTAATCAGATAGCATTCCAGAGATCAGCTTTGTTGGGGACAGCGGCTTTTTAGAGAGTTACTTTGAGTTTGGGGAAGCCCATCTCGATTGGGTTAAAGCCGAAGCAATAGAGCGGGAGGCACAGCAGCCTAACGTCCGCAGCTTCGATCATCTCGCGCAAGCCGCCCACGTTGTATGAGGCAAGGATGAAGCCTTCGTGCGGATCCAGCCTCAAGCCTGGAGGATGCCCGTGCCGCGCCAGAGCTGCCGGGCCGGAGCGCAAGATTAAGCGATGACTAAATCCGATAGAATCAGACCCCGGCGAATGTCTACTGCGGCAGGGGTCAAGAGACCCTCAACGAACGCTGGCGTTTCAAACGGCAGTCTCTTGAACACTGGTCCTTGCTTCACCGCGAAATCGGCGCCTGATATCAACTAATCTGAGCGAAAATAAACCTTCGCTTGATCACTAATTCAGCTCTTTTGGATGTGAAGGAGCAAAAATTCAATTGGTATCGTCAATACGGATCGAAACGAAAACTATAGACTTGAGATCAAGACTTAACATGAAAACCGGCTGGTTTTTTACGCCAACAGCGTGGCTGGATCTGGCGCTAATACTGATATTCATCGCTTGACGGGAAAACTCCCGTTAAGGTGTACTTAAATACGATGTCAACGGTCACGGCTGCAGCGTAACCAGAATGGGAACCCACTGAAGATATCCCCGGAGTCTGTTCAGACAAACTGAACCATCGCTTGCTAATTAAATAATGACTTACCGATCATGAAACGCGTGACTTACCAGATAATCTGCAAGGGACGAGGTATAGCTCTGTGAGAGTCGCAGCACCCCCGCACACCTTGGCCCGACCGTCGTGATTGATTGCCCATCCGCCGCGCCGGGCGATAGCGAAGCGATGGATGAAACGGTCGCCATTAGGGTTTCTCCGCGCGTTGCGGTGTGGCCAGACGAATTGCAGGAGCGGTTTACGCGAGCCTCTGGAGCGGGCGGTCAAAACGTCAACAAAGTCTCGACCGCGGTGCAACTCAGTTTGAATACCCGCGTGGCAAGAGGGTTACCCTTCGATGTGCGCTTACGTTTGCGGGTCATTGCCGGAAAAAAGATGAGCAAAGAAGGGGTGATAACCATCGACGCCAGGCGTCACCGCACACAGGAGCGAAATCGCCAGGATGCTAGAGAGCGGCTAATCGATATGCTCACCGCTGCGGCAATCGTGCCAACCCGGCGCATTCCCACCCGCGTAAGCCACAGTGCCAAGCAGCGACGCCTAGATGCGAAGAAACACCACTCGCGGCTCAAGCATAATCGCCAAGCCAATGACGCAGACACCTAACGAACCACGCACGACAACTCAACACGTCTTTGAGCCTGATCCAGTCCCTGCTTTTAAGCTTGATTGGGATAGGTTTCTGGAAGTCGCCCAAGTACCGAACGGACGGTTGACTCCTTATACCGATGCCCAGAAATGTGATGATAACTAAACACCGCTAACAAACGATCCGGCGAGCCTTGTGTCACTTCGGAAACTCGATGGATCGAGCGGCGCCCTTTGAATAAGCAAAAACTACCATCCGCTAGGCCGGCGCGCTGCAGAGGCAGCTCTTCACCCGACAGCAAACGACCAACTTCTTCATAGTTTTCCTCATCTTCATCACGCAAGTACGGCACGTATTCGAAGTGCCCGCCCGCTGCGGCCGACTGAATCATTAATGTCACCGCGCCGTCATTCTGGTCAAAGTGCCAGGCATGCCGACAACCCTGGCTCATCACTTTGACGTTGGCCGCCAGATAAGGGCAAGCGACTGGATGCAAAGATTCGAGATTCAAACAACGGCGCACGAATTCTGTTAACGCGAGTTGTTCAAAGATTGATACAAAGGCGCCTTGCTTCGGGAAGCTATCTTTAGTTATAGAACCAATCAAATTAGGCGTGGTGAGTGTAACTGGGTGACCTTGTGGGTAGTCATCCGGATTGCGCCAAGAATAGGCCCGGCGTTCGACATCCATCCAATACGTTCGGTCACGCAATGCGTTAGCTTCGCCTTGTATAACGGCGAGCGCCTCGGGTTTAACGAAGTCCGGCAAATGACACATTGCGCCTTCAGCCAACGATTCCTGGCAAGATTGCAGGAGCGTGGCTCCCGCCATATCCAGATCGTCAATCGGATAACGCTCCAGATCTACCAAATCCTTAAGCTCATAGGGCATTGTCAGTCCTTACCTTTAACCGGGATTTCCCAATGTAGCCGCGCGTGAGAGTTTTATTGTGACGCCGAATGGCTTGATCCGCAATCCAGTCCGTTTCGGGGTGGTGAATTTGAGTGTCAGTTAGAGAAATGGAAGTATTCAGTGCAAAGCGTCTTACACACATTAACTGAAGACCTGCTATATTGTGCCCTTCAAACGCAAGGTATGAGGAGGGCATTAGATGACGGTCTGGCGGCAACACGAGGTGTACGCCAACGCGCGGGCGGATCTCCAGTGCATGGATTTCCGTTGGCTATGTGAACGCGCGCAAAGACGTCACTGACGTACTGATCAGCGATGCGCACGGCACGCCCTGCGCGACCCAACTCGCCGTCTAGGCCCAGCCACATTGGTGGTTCTGCCTTGACGTGGGTATCAGCAAGTAGGATGACGGCGTCCCCAGGCTGCGATTGCTGCAGGAGTACCTGATGTCTGGTGCCATGTTTGACAGCGATTCGGCGCAGATTTTCGACGGCCACGACGTGTTCCAAAACGGCGTTCTTTCGCTAGTCAAACGGGCAACGGAGCGCATGATGAAAATAGTCGCATACATTATGATCCACATCGAGCGGGTCACCTTGGGCTCGTCCGCTCTTGGCCAAACGCAATAAAAACCGAGGACATCACATGGCACGCGTCCCCGTCTTGAAATTCCCCGACCAACTAACCGGCAAAGCCCGCCGCATTGCAGAAGGAATCGTCGATACTCGCAAATCGCTGGAAGGCCCCTTTTCGGTCTGGATGCATGCGCCAGAATGGGCCGAGCGTGTAGCCCATCTGGGTACGTTGGTGCGTTGGGAGGGTACATTGGAGCTGCGGATTCGTACGCTCGCAGCACTTGTTGTCGGCCGGCACTTCCAAGCTCAGTATGTTTGGGGTATCCAAGGGATGATTGGCGCCGAGCGGAATGTTCCTCGCTCGACGATAGACGCGATCCGTGACGACCGGACCGACGGAATTCCTCCCGAGGACCTTCAAATCATCGACTTTACCCGGCAACTGCTGCGAGAGAACCGCGTGGGCGAACCGCTAGCAAGCTTGGTCATGGCACGGTTAGGGGCTGATCAGTATGTGCAATTAACAACCTGCATCGGTTACTACGCGATGCTTTCGATGACGGTTAA
>JAPKDN010000110.1 GCA_028822575.1 Alphaproteobacteria bacterium
GCATCTGGCAGGGGATTCGCGCGAACGGCGCCAACCCCATGACCATCCCGGGTGGCCATTCCATTGATGCCCTATGTTACATTCTGGGAGAGTTCGCTGAGATTAGCGCGCGGGTAACAACGCGCATCGGCATGTGGAAGCACGCCGTAACGGGGGAAGACTTTCCCGTGGATGCACCGGACACGGTCACCGCCGCGGGCGTGCTGAAAAGTGGCGTGGAAGTCTCCTACCAAGTCGCCAGCGTCCCCCATAACGCGAGTGGCACGCGGATGGAGATCTATGGGCGCAAGGGGACCTTGGTCATGACCTCTCAATCTGTAAATATAGGGCCTAGCCAACTCCACATGGCCGTCGGCAACGGGACAATGGCGGAGATCACCCCACCCGACAGTTATCGGCTTATTCCAGTGGATATGGCCGCTGGCCCTGGCAGGAACGTCGCTCAGGCTTACGCTCGTTTCGCCGATGTGATGCAATCGGGCACGTCGGCCTCGCCCGACTTCAATGACGCCATTGTTCGCCATACGTTGATTGACGCCATGGAACGGTCTCATAGGGAAAGTAAGGCCATCAAGCTAGCCTAGGAACCAGGAAGTGGGGGATTGAGACCAACCCGTCGTTGGATGTCGGTGAGAGCGAGAGAGCCATGCAAGCGGATTATGTCATCGTGGGTGCTGGCTCGGCCGGTTGTGTCCTCGCCAATAGGTTGACGGAAGATCCCGATACCCGCGTGATCCTGCTTGAGGCGGGTGGCAAGGATTGGAATCCCTATATCCACGTCCCCGCTGGTTACATCAAACTACTGGACCACCCGACGATCACCTGGGGCTTTAAGGCGGACAAGGAATCGGGCTTGAACGGTCGCGAAATACCCTATCCGCGTGGCCGAGTGCTGGGTGGGTCCAGCTCGATCAACGGGCTGATCTATATCCGCTCCCAGCCTGAGGATTACGATCACTGGTCACAACTTGGTAACCGGGGGTGGGGCGCGAAGGACGTCTTTCCCTATTTTCGCAAAGCCGAAAACTGGGAAGGCCTGGCCGACGAAGTCCATGCCAAGGGCGGGCCGCTGTCCACGTCCCTTACCCGAGACCAGCCAGGACTGTGCAAGGCCGCCATCGAGGCTGGCCGGGAAATGGGCTGGGAGTATCGTGAGGATTTGAACGATCTGCCACCGCTTCTGGGCAACCACATCGGTTGGGTCCAGCAGACACGAGGTGGTCGTTTCCGCGCCAGCGCCGCGCGATCCTATTTACACCCCGTCATGAAGCGATCGAATCTCCAGGTCGTGACCAACGCCATGGTGCATCGGCTTATTCTGGATGGCAAGCGCGCGATTGGGGTCGAATTTTCTCGCGGTGGCGTCACGGAACGCGCGAACGCGGTGGGGGAGGTTATTGTTTCCGCCGGCGCCATAGGCTCCCCTCATATCCTGCAATTATCCGGCATCGGCGATCCTGACCATCTGGGCCGGATTGGCATTGCCACGCACCATGAATTGCGCGGCGTCGGCAAGAATTTTCAGGACCATTTCATCGTCCGGGTTCAAGCTGACGTAAAAGACATCCCAACCTTGAACGAACGTTCGCGTGGCATCCGCTTCGTGGGCGAGCTGATGAAATACGCCTTGCAAGGCCGAGGCATGCTGACCTATGCCGCGTCGCTGGTGGCTGCTTCGGTGAAGGTACTGCCTGAATCTGCGACCCCCGACGTCCAGGCATTGTTCTCGTCGGGCAGTTTCGCCCCTGGTCCGAAGCGCGTGCTTGATAGGAAGCCCGGCATGACGACCGGGGTTTGGCAGATGCGCCCAGAAAGCCGAGGGTTTGTCGAGGCACGCTCTTCCAACCCGTTCGCCCAACCGGTTATAAACCCCAATTTTCTGGCCGAGGAACGGGACCAACGAACCATCATCGCCGGCATCCGGCTGGCGCGGGATTGGTTCAATTCACCGGCTATAAAGCGCTATGTGGTCGCCGAGAGTGTTCCAGGCGCGGATCTTCAAAGCGATGACGAACTCCTGCACTACGCGCGCCAGTATGGCTCGACCGTGTTTCATGCGACCTGTTCGTGTCGGATGGGCCCCGACCGGATGTCGGTGGTGGACGACAGATTGCGCGTGCATGGGATGGAAGGCCTGCGTGTCATCGACGCCTCGGTCATGCCTGCGGTAACGTCGACAAATACCAACGCGCCAACGATCATGATCGCCGAGAAAGGCTCGGCGATGCTGAAGGAGGATGCCCGGCCCTTGTAACGTTCGGCTAATCTGTAATCAATACAGCGGCGGGCCAGGTGAATTGTTTGTCGATGATGGTATCCAGAATGCCTAAACCCACCCTAGGGTTTTGCCGGCGCCAAACCGAGATTAAAGTGGAATTTCCGTCGTGGGCACTGATTTTCACAATATAGCGTAGGAAGCGTCTCTCGGCGGTTTCCTCAGTTTCTGGTTGTCAGGAGATCTGGTGATGGATCGCCAACAAAGGAGAACACGAATCCAACATTATTGGGATATCCTCGTAAAAACAGGCCGCCAGATCGCTGTCACCAAACTCCCGGAAGGTCACGCCGCTGAAGTCTCTTCCACCTCGATAATCTTCTGCCACCCCCCAGAGAATGAACTTCGTTGACGGCGCGTGATCATCAACGAATGGAAGATTAATGGCGCAATTCGGGCGTAGCTCTGCCAGCAGATCGTCATCGACGAGGTCTTGTCCCGGTCGCCCATTTTGCACGCGAATAAACTCGAAGTAGCCATAGGCCTGCCGAACTTGATTATCGATCCAGAGGCCTGATGGTGCGAATCAGTTTTTTTGATACACCCGGCTTGGGTTAAAGGAACCGCACCTGGAGGACACCGACATGGACGGATTGTTGAAGAGGGATATGATAGAATTGACGGGCCCAGCGTAGCGTAAACTGGCGGCGGTGAAGCGCCTGCAGCGAGGTGAGGCCGTGGAATCGCTGCCGCGGGAGCTGAACGTGACCGCCGCCCCTCTCTTGAATAGAACGCAGTACACCGCATCGGTGTATTCGAGATTAACGTCGAGCGTAATCTGCTGTTGGTGTCCCATATCAAAGGCAAAAAATGCTTAAAACGCAAGATCGCCCCACGCCATGTGGACTTCTTGAGTCGGTGAGACGCACCAATCGGTCCGACCCCCGCCGATATGGCGCCTAGGAAAGCCTAATTTCACCGGCATCCGCTATGCCAGGCGTCCAGCTTAAACTAAGAGGAAGCCCGTCCGTCGTGGGGACGCTGACGCTCCAAGCTGTCACGTCAGAACGAACAGGAGTGCTCCCCCCCACGGCGCCCGCTCGAATGACTAAAACTAACTCAGACCGTCTCAATGCTTCGGTTCGGCTGAGAATCATCGTGAAGAAATTCCTATCTGGCGAAATAAGACAAAAGAAATAACTCAAGTAGCGCCGCGCTTTTTGATCGCTGAGGTGTCCATATAGATTACTTCTCTGTAATCGCATCGACCTCGGCGACCTCCTCCGACGTCATCGCCCAGCCCGCGGCCGCGACGTTGCTGTCGATCTGTTCCGGCTTGGTGGCGCCAGCGATGATGCTCGCGGTGGTTGGACGCGCCGCCATCCAGCTGAAAGCCAACTCCAGCAGCGTATGGCCGCGGGCCGTGGCGAAGGCCTCAAGCTTGTCGACGACGTCGAAATTTTCCTCCGTAACATAGGTGCGGTTGGCGAATTTCGGCATGTCAGTCAGGCGCGCGCCGTCGGGCATGGCGTTGGGCTTGTATTTGCCGGTCAACAATCCGCTAGCCAGCGGAAAATACGGCAGCAGGCCACAGCCGTTCGCCTGCATGGCCGGCAGCAACTCTGCTTCCACTGATCGGTTCAGCAGGTTGTACTCATCTTGACAGGACACGAACCGGCTATATCCCGCCGTCTGTGATATCCACTGAGAATCCACTACCTGCCACGCCGATAGGTTCGAGCAACCGATGTAGCGCACCTTGCCCTGGCTCACGAGATCGTCGAGCGCCCGTAAGGTCTCGTCCATCGGGGTGAGGGGATCGGGCTGATGCAGCTGATAAAGATCAATCCAGTCGGTCTTCAGACGGCGCAGGGAATCCTCCACCGCCGTCATGATATAGCCTCGCGAAGCGCCGATCTTGGTGCCATCGTCGCTCATTGCCATGCCGAACTTGCTAGCCAGCACGATACCCTTGCGGCGCGTGCCAAGCACTTCGCCAAGTTGCTCCTCGGAACCTCCTCGGGCGCCGTACATATCGGCGGTATCGAACAGCGTGATGCCCTTCTCGATCGCCCGATCGACCACGATGCGAGTTTCTTCCACCCCTAGCCGCATACCAAAATTGTTACAGCCAAGACCAACCAACGACACCCTGAGACCCGAGGTACCGAGATTTCGAATTTCCATCACACACTCTCCAACGCTCACCGGCCCAAATCATCGATCTGGACATTACAGCGTTTGCCTCATCAGGCAAATCGATCCGGAGCGGACACCATGCATCCGAATTACGATCCACGACGGACGAGGGGTAAACGCGCGGTAATACGGATGCAAGGGATCACATTTACGATCTCGTAAGCTTGGCAATCTTATCCTTGGCAAAAGTAAGCATGACAACTATATCTCCAACATGGACCGAGAAGACCTGGGTAGAAATTTTGGCTTTTTGCTGCACGATGTGGCTCGCTTGATGCGGACCGTGTTCGACCGGCGTGGGCGCGAGCTTGGCTTGACCCGCTCTCAATGGTGGGTCCTGACGATGCTTTATGCCAAGGAGGGTGTGACTCAATCCGAACTAGCCGATTTCATGGAGCTTGAGAAAGCGACACTGGGAAGGCTTCTGGATCGACTAGAGGAAAAGGAATGGGTGGAGCGGCGGACCGACACGCTTGATCGTCGGGTCAATCGGCTCTATCTCACGGATAAGGTACAAGAGGTCATGCGAGCGCTCCGTAATACGGCGGCGGAAGTTCGCTATGACGCGCTCGGCGATCTGGGTGACGAAGAGCGTGAACGCTTCATCGATACGTTATTGAAGATCAAAACCAACCTGCTGTCCCTCGACGACTCGCGTCCGGATTTATCGGAACGCATGGCCCTCGTGGGGGCAGTGGATGATTGAGGCCAAGAATTATGAGTAACAATGAAAACGAGCAATCCGGAGAGGCTCCTGCGGCGGAAACGAACACGCCGCCGCCCGTGCCCATGCGTCCCAGGCGGCGCTGGGGCCGTATGATCCTGCGCTTGATCCTGTTGATCGTCATTCCGGCGGCCGCGATCATCGCTGGCGGCTATTGGTACGAAGCGACAGGCAGGTACGTAACCACCGAAAACGCCTATGTGAAGGCTCACGTCATCGCTGTCAGCCCGAATATTGACGGCCGCGTGACGGATGTTTACGTCGGTGAAAACCAGCGGGTGCGAGCTGGCGAGACTCTGTTCAAAATAAACGCCGAGCCGTTTTGGATGATGGTTCGCATGTCCGAGGCTAAGCGCGAGACCGCGCGCCAAGAGATCGAGGCGACCCGGGCAGAGTATCATCAAATCGTCGCCGAGATCGAGAAAGCCAAGGCTGACGTCAAACATTATGAGCGCGAGGCTGGGCGCCAGCGTAAACTGGCAAGCAAGGCGATCACCACCCGCACCCGGCTTGACGACGCAGAATTTAACTTAAGCACCGCCAAACAGGATGTCGCGACCCGGCGTCAAAAGATCCGCACCGTACTCGCCCGCCTCGGCGGCGATCCGGCCCGAGGCGCGGAGTTGCATCCCGACTTCATCGCTGCAGAAACCGAGAAAGCTATGGCCGAGATGAATCTTGGGTATACCGAGATAAAGGCACCGGTGGACGGGATTATCACGCGCCTTAAATTGGAAGCTGGTGAGTGGGTAGAAGAGGGTGAACCAGCCTTTGGTTTGATCGCCGTTGACAAGACCTGGATCGAGGCCAACCTCAAGGAGACCCAGCTGACGCACGTTCGCGTGGGACAGGACGTCAAGGTCGAGATCGATGCTTATCCGGATGCAGTCTGGAAAGCCAAGATCGCCTCGATCAGCCCTGCGACCGGGGCAGAGTTCTCTGTCCTGCCACCGCAGAACGCCTCGGGTAATTGGGTCAAGGTCGTCCAACGCTTGCCGGTGCGGATTGAGATCGAAACCGCGCCTGAGCACCCGCCCCTGCGCGCTGGCATGACCGCGACCGTCACCGTTGACACCCATCACAAGCGCGAGCTGTGGAGTACCGTAAAATCGGCGATCGCCGGATTCCAGGGCGACGACGAAAAGTAGTCGTCGTCTGGTGGCCTCAACCAGTAATTCGCACGAACCCGCGATTAAATTTTGAAGATGAAGTAAAGGGGCCGATCCGGCGAGGTTTAACCATGATCAGGCCCACGCGAGTCTGATCATGGGTGCCGACGCAATTCGGCGGATGAGGCCACTACGCCCAAAAAAACCCACACCAAACACCCGCGCCGGCGGTGAGGGGTGTTTGGTGTGGGTTTCGAATGTCTAGGCCGTCCCGGTCCTAGCGGAAACTCAATTCCTGATATCCGCCATCCGCGACTTCATTGCATTTAGCCCGATATTCTGGCGCGGTGCCGCTATAGCGAACGACGGTGCGGGTCTGTTTGCCCTCGACGTTCATATTGATGCCGGTCATCCAGGAATCGATTTCGTTGGCCAACAAACCCTCGGCCTTCTGATGGACGAAAGCATTCCATTCGGCGACTGCTTCCGGGCGTGCCTCCGTGCTCGTCAGGCCTTTCTCGGTCATGTGCCCGATCAGATCACTGACCCATTCGACATTGTATTCGATACTGCGCGGGTTGTTCCCGAGCGCGGCATGCGGTCCCATGATCATGTACATATTGGGGAAGCCATCGAGCATGACGCCAACAAAGGTCTTCGGGCCGCCGACCCAGCGCTCCTTCAGACGCTGATCTTCGGTGCCACGAATATCGATCCGGTCAAACGTGCCGGTCACTGCGTCGAAGCCGGTGGCGTAGATGATGACGTCGAACTCGTATTCCTGCTCGGCGGTTTTGAGGCCGGTCTTGGTGATCCGTTCGATCGGCACATCGAGCATGCTGACGAGTTTCACGTTAGGTTGATTATAAACTTCGTAGTAGCGGGTCTCTTGCGGTACCCGGCGGGTGCCGAAACCGTGGTCATCGGGGATCAGCATTTCTGCGGTCTTTGGATCGTTGACGCGCTCTCGGATCTTGTTGGCAACGAAATCGGACATCAGTGCGTTCGCCTTGCGATCGTTCAGCATGTCACGGAAATTACCCTGCCAGATACCAAAACCCTGTCCGGCGTAGCGATTTTCCCAAAACGCATTGCGCTCTTCCTCGCTCACCTCGAAGGTCCCGCGCGGATCAATTGTGTGGATGAAACAGGCGGCGGTCTCGCGGCAGAGCTTGAAGATCTCGTCATAGCGCGAGCGGATATCCTCCATCTCCTGCTTGGCGATCGGCCGGTTATGCAGCGGTGTACACCAGTTTGGGCGGCGCTGAAAAACCGTCCAGTCACCGGCAGTCTTGGCGATCTCCTGGATCGCTTGAATACCGCTGGCGCCGGTGCCTATCACCGCGACCCGCTTGCCATGGTAGTCGATCCCCTCCTTCGGCCAGAGGCCAGTGTGGCACCATTGCCCCTGAAAATCCTCAATACCCTCGAAGCGCGGCATGGTCGGTGCCGACAGCAGCCCGATCGCGGTGACAAGGTGGCGGGCCTTATAAACTGTGCCGTCATCGAGGGTGATCG
The DNA here is from genome assembly GCA_028822575.1 of Alphaproteobacteria bacterium. The sequence goes on from JAPKDN010000110.1 coordinate 7,766, forward strand.
CCCAATACCGCCCGTCTTCCTGGAAATGCGCTGAAGCGACGCGCGCAGAAAACTGGATGTCCTTACGCAGCTCGAACTTGTCGGCGGCCAGGTTACAATATCGTTCAATCTCTGGTTGACCGGAAAAGCATTCGCTCCAATCCCACTCATCCAACAACTCTTTTGAGAAGGAATAGCCGTAGGAGTAGCTTTCCGAGTCGAAGCGCGCGCCTGGATAACGGTTCCAATACCATGTCCCGCCAACGCCGGTTCCCGCTTCCAGAACGCGGACATTGAGCCCTTGCTCCCGTAAACGGTAAAGCTGATACATTCCAGAAATTCCAGCGCCAATGACGATGGCGTCGAAATCCAGGTCCGGGGTCTGCTCGACGGGCGCGTCGGCGTGTTCAACTGCCGTCATGGTTCCTAGCCGCTTTCTATTTGTCGATAAGGTTCGACCAGCATGGCATGGCTGCCCGCCAGCTAATGCCGCCAAAGTAGACATTGTAGTGGCAAACAACAATGCAAAGCCCCATCACGGGCAGGATAACGATAAGCCAACGACCACCAAAAATCATGGAAGCTGGCGCTTGGGCCGCAGGCTAAATCGAAGCCGCGAAAGTGAGCGACGTTCTAGACTGCCCCACGATCGCTGACCAAGG
>JAPKDN010000111.1 GCA_028822575.1 Alphaproteobacteria bacterium
CATATCACCAACAGACCTGAACTGGACGCCGCGGTATTCGGCGCGGTAGGCGGGGCCATTCCCAGCGCCTCGGTGGCGCCGGCCCGGAAATTCTTGTCACCAAGATCACCGCGCAGCACTAGCTTGCCCCGGTGCCGGCGTTCCGAGAGCACCGCCCCAGCGTTCGCGGGGCCGCCGATGGGACCAATGATGCCGTCCAGCGGTGCCACGCCATCATTCATAATCGCTTCAGCCATTGGCCCGCTCCCCGTCCAAATCAAAGAACCGGGGTTCGGTCACTAACACCTTGACGGTCTTTCCAGGAAGCGGAACGCTCAGGGTCTCGCCCATCCGTTTAGGTCCACCCCTGACGAGGGCCATGCCGATGGAGCGTCCACAATTTGGGCTGTAATAGCTGGAGGTGACATGCCCAATCATCTCCATCGGAGGCTCCGGCAGCAGTTTCTCGACGATCTGGGCGCCTTCCGGTAGCACCTCGTTCGGATCCTCAGTTAACAGACCGACCATGCGCTTGCGGTCCTCCTTGACGATATCCCGGCGCGTCAATGCCCGCTTGCCGACGAAATCCGCCTTGGTTTTGGAGACGATCCAATCCATACAAAGGTCACCGGGTGTCACCGTGCCGTCGGTGTCTTGGCCAACGATGATGAAACCTTTCTCGGCCCGTAGCACGTGCATTGCCTCGGTACCGTAGGGGCAGATGTTGTATTTCTCGCCCGTCGTCATAACGGCCTTCCACAACGCCAAACCGTGCCGACGTGGCACGTTGATCTCGAAGCTAAGTTCGCCGGTGAAGGAAATTCGGAATAACCGGGCCGAAATACCGGCCACGGTGCCCTCCTTATAGGCCATGAACGGAAATGCCTCATTCGACAAGTCGATGTCGGAGCAAAGCTCGGCTAGCAACTCCCGACATTTGGGCCCGCAGATAGAAGCGACGGCCCATTGTTCGGTCACCGAGGTGAAGAAGACTTTGAGATCCGGCCATTCGGTCTGGTGCCATTCCTCTAACCAATCGAGTACGCCTGCCGCGCCGCCCGTGGTGGTTGTCATATGGAAGCGGTTCTCCGACAGACGTACAGTGACGCCGTCATCCATGACCATCCCGTCTTCCTTGAGCATCAGACCATAGCGCGCGCGTCCCGGCGCTAGCTTGAGCCAGGCGTTGGTGTATATCCGGTTGAGAAATTCAGCTGCGTCGGGGCCCTGGATGTCAATTTTGCCCAGGGTCGTGGCGTCAAGAATACCGATCGTGTCTCGCGCCGCTTTGACTTCGCGATCTACTGCCTGGCGCATATTCTCGTTGGACTTTGGATAGTACCAGGCCCGCATCCACTGGCCGACATGCTCGAATTTGGCGCCGGCCTCGTGGTGCCAGTCATCCATTGCCGTGGTGCGGACCGGGTCGAAAAGCGCGCCGATATTACGCGCCGCGTAGGCGCCAAGGGTGGCTGGCGTGTAGGGTGGTCGGAAGGTTGTGTGACCGACACCCGGGACATTGGCGCCCAGCACCTCCCCCATGATTGCCAAGGCGTTGATATTCGAGGTCTTGCCCTGATCGGTCCCCATTCCGGTCGTGGTATAGCGCTTCAGATGCTCGACCGATTGGTAGCCCTCACGAGCCGCCAGATGCACATCGGCAGCGGTGACGTCGTTCTGGAAATCAACGAAATGCTTGCCGGCATGGCCGAGCGACTTCTTGCCTGGTACCACCCAGAGATCACGGCGATCGCTCATCGCCGGCTCTTCAACCTTGGGAGCCGCCGGCGCCCGGCCCTTATGGCCGGTGTCGCGGGCAGCCTCGATCCCGGCGGTGATTCCTTGTTTCAAGCACTCCACCAAGGCCATCGCGCCATTACAGGCGCCGGCGGAAGCCTCGGCCTGGACCGAGATATCTGGCACGAAGGTGGCAATGTCTTCGTTCCATTTCAGCTTGCCGGCGCTTTGTGAGAACAGATGCACCGTCGAGGTCCAGCCGCCGGAGACCGCGACCGCGTCGCATTCGATCCGCCGCACCAATCCGGTGACCGCCCCGCCATCGGCGGTTAGCTTCATGATCTGCACCGATTTCACCCGCAAGGTACCGCTTGTCGACACTACGGCGTGGCCGGCATGGATCATCAAACTGGCAGCTCTGGCCGCGTCGACGAGCGGCCCGGTAGGCTCGGCCCTAAGGTCAACGATGCCAACCACTGAGACACCATTGTCCCGCAACGCCAGCACCGTCCGGTAGGCGTCGTCGTTGTTGGTGAAGATCAGTACCCGCTGTCCGGGCGCCACGCCGTAGCGGTTCACATAAGTCCGCGCCGCCGAGGACAGCATGATCCCAGGTCGGTCATTATCGGCGAAGACCAAGGGTCGCTCGATCGCGCCGGCGGCGAGTACGACCCGTTTGGCACGGATCTTCCAGAGCCGTTGGCGCGGCGTATGGTCCGGCGCTGTGCCCAGGTGATCGGTCACCCTCTCCAGGAGGGTCAGATAATTATGGTCATAATACCCCGTCGCGGTGGTCCGCATGAGCATCGTAACATCGGGCATCGCCCCTAATTCGGCGACCGTAGCTCGGACCCAGTCTAGGGCCTGGGCGCCATCGATTTTCTGATCTCGATCACCCAACAATGCGCCCCCAAAAGCATTGCCTTCGTCGATCAGCATGACGCGGGCACCGGTTCGCCCCGCTGACAGAGCCGCAGCCAAGCCTGCGGGGCCACCGCCGACGATCAAGACATCGGTGTGCCTATGCATCTTTTCATAGCGGTCCGGGTCCCGGCCCGTTGGCGCCTTCCCAAGGCCGGCGGCGCGGCGGATCCAATGCTCGTATTTCAGCCACCAACTCTCCGGCCACATGAAGGTCTTGTAGTAAAAGCCCGACGGTAGTAAACGGTGCAACAGGTTGTTCACCGAGCCGATATCGAACGTCAGACACGGCCAACGATTCTGGCTGGACGCGATCAACCCATCATAAATTTCGATCTGGGTGGCCCGCAGGTTCGGGTCGGTGCGATTACCTCCGCCGAGTTGAATCAGCGCATTCGGTTCTTCTGAGCCGGCCGTCATAATACCGCGAGGCCTGTGGTACTTGAAGCTCCGCCCAACTAAATGCACCCCATTCGCCAAAAGCGCCGAGGCCAAGGTATCGCCGCGATAGCCTTCGTATTGGTGCCCGTCAAAGGTGAATTTCAGAGGCGCCGAGCGGTCGACGCTGGTTCTTTCACCCTGTATTTCGTCGATACGGTGTTCCTGGCTATTCATGATGTTTCTCCAGCCAGCGCGTTTTTCTCGGCCTCGGTGGTCCTGCGCCAATTGGCCTCATAGGCTGCCTTCCCTACCTCGGAATTTGGCTTTTCGCCCATCGGATAGATTTCCAGAATCTCGTTCGTCGCAGTGTTGCGCAGCATGTTGAACCAACGCCGACAACCGTGGGCATGCGACCAACGCTCCAGATGTGGGCCCTTCGGGTTCTGCTGCATGAATAGGTATTCCGCGAAGGCCTCGTCCGAGAGCGTGGAGGCGTCGCTTGGCCGCAGGATATGGGCCTCGCCGCCATAGTGAAACTCGACGTCGTCACGCGGGCCGCACCAAGGGCAATCGATCAACAGCATTGGACGCCTCCCTTACCCAATGAACCGTGATGTCGACGCGGCACGTGCAGTAAATCTAACCCGCATCTCCGACTTCTGTCGGGGCTACGAACGATTTTTGGTGGAAAGAAAATCATCACCCCACCTCCCTCAATGCGCCACGCCGGCGGCGCCGTGTTCGTCGATGAGATAACCGCCAGTGAACCGGTCGAGCGCGAAGGGCGCGGCGATCTTGTTTGGCTCGTCCCGCGCCACGAGGTCGGCGAAGACATGGCCCGACCCCGGCGTTGCCTTGAAGCCTCCGGTGCCCCAGCCACAGTTGAAATAGAGGTTGTGCACCGGCGTCTTGGAGATCACCGGCGAGGCATCGGGACAGGTATCGACGATACCACCCCAGGAGCGCAGCATCGCCAGGCGTGAGAGCACTGGGAACAGCTCCACCGCCGCCGCGATCATCCCTTCGGGCACGTTCAGACTACCGCGTTGGGTATATGCGTTGTAGGAATCCGCGCCGGCGCCTAAAACCATCTCCCCTTTGTCGGACTGGCTGATATACATGTGTACGGCGTTGGACATGATCACCACGTCGAGGATTGGCTTGATCGGTTCCGAGACCAGGGCTTGCAGCGGCCGGCTGGTGATCGGTAACCGGAACCCGGCCATCTCGGCGACCACGCCAGCATGCCCCGCGACCACGCAGGCGACCTTGCCAGCCCGGATCGTCCCCTTTTGGGTCTCCACGCCCTTGACCACGCCATCTTCGATCAGGAAGCCGTTGACCGCACAATTTTGGATGATGTCGACACCCATGTCGTCGGCGGCGCGGGCATAACCCCAGGCAACCGCGTCATGACGGGCGGTGCCGCCGCGCTTTTGAATGAAGCCGCCCATCACCGGATAACGCAAGGTCGGGTCGGTATCGATGATCGGCACCAGCCGCTTGATCTGGTCCGGGTTCATGATGTCGGAATCGATGCCGTTCAGGCGGATCGCCTCGACTCGGCGGGTCATCTCGCGCATCTCATGCACAGAATGCGCAAGGGTCAGCACACCGCGCTGGGAAAACATGGTGTTGAAATTAAGGTCCTGGCTAAGGCCTTCCCAGAGCTTCATCGAATGCTCATAGATCGCCGCGCTCTCGTCCCAGAGATAGTTGGAGCGGATGATCGTCGTGTTGCGCCCAGTATTGCCGCCTCCAAGCCACCCTTTGTCGATCACCGCGATATTGCGCAACCCGTGACGCGAGGCGAGATAATATGCCGTCGCCAGACCATGGCCGCCGGCGCCGACGATTACCACGTCGTACTCGGCCTTCGGCTCCGGCGAACGCCAGGCCCGCCCCCAGTTCTCGTGATGACTGAACGCGTTGCGCGCCAAGCTTAGAATCGAATAGCGCTGCTTGCCGCCGCGCAGTCGATGCATCCCCGTCATGCCTTTGGTGTCGCCAAATAAAGCCATGGGTCACGTCCCCGCGTGTTGGAGCCAATCGGGTAATCTTATTCCGGCGGTCGGCCCGTGCCGAGAACCTATGAAGCTGTCAGCTGTATGGTGGCCCGGCCACGACATGATTTGGCGAGGACGGGATAATTACCAAAAGACCCGTGAAAAGCTAGGGAAAAATGGGCGAATTATTGGATGCCATCCGCTAACTGACTTCACGTTCTCCTGGTGCGAATTAAGGAAAAAAGCGTCTGTGACGGTGTCCGTTGCCGCAAGGTTTGTTGAAGCGCGTTGGGTTTCTTGAAAGGTTGCTCGTACCGATGTGTCCGCCAACTGGTGGTATCATTGGTGTGCTGGAAAAGATGTCTGGCCATGCCGAGGAGTTTGGCGATAACCGCAACGCAGATACTCTTCCAGGATCACCTTGAAATGCAATCCCTGATCCAATGCCACATTCAACGCTACCCGGTCACCCACTGGCGCCTGCGACCATGATTCTGGCTCGCGATATAGCGAAAAGCTGGAATATGAAATCAACGCCCCCCGCAGACGCGAAGTTGATAAAGCCGTCGAGCGCCTTGAAAGAAGCCATTTCGGGATTTCCAACCCGAACCACTTGGCCGCCCAGTTGATCGATAATGATGTTGACGATCCATCGCATCATTGCTGATTCGGTGTCCAGCAATGGGTCCGCTTTGCGTCCTTCATAATTCGGATCGCTATAGTGGATGGCGCAGAACCAGCGATTTGGGTCCACGCCACTTGCCACTAGGCGTCTCGCCAAATTCTCGGCTTCGGCCGTTGGAATCCGCAATCGGGCGGGTTACTCGAAAGTGTAGAAGTAGCGATCGATCATCACGTTCGGGGCCAAGATTAAGTCGGGAACTGAAACTGGCCCGAGTGCCAATTAGGATAAGGCGACTCGACGGGGCGCTCGAAAGCGGTATCGAAGGCTTCAACGGGTAGCGAGGAGTCGCTATCGAAAGGAATTAGCGTGTCGATATGGTCGCACGCTCGTATCAGTGGCGCTTTGTATTTACGGTCGCCGTGAAAATAAACCGTGAGGCTGGCGTGGTCGAAAAGCTGTTTGACCGAGGTGGTAACAAACAATGAGGTCGCGAAATCACCGAGGGTTTGGTCAAGGCAAGCCGCGACGATCTGTTAAGATCGACCTCGATGCGAGCCCGGAAAAATAAAGCGGTATTTTGGACAATAGGTATTTCGCTCACAGTCGGCGTGTTTGGCTTGCCGCCGAGGTCAGCCGATATCCTAATGGACCGCCCCCTGATTGAATTAGCGACCGCTTCTCTCTAAGAGCTCCCGCCGTGATCCGCAAGTGAGTATCAATTACGTTTCCACGACCCGCACCAACAAGGTCGCGCCATCGACCTCAGCGACCTCGACTAAGGTTTCGGTGGCGATTTGTTCTCCGTCAATGGATCGGGCTGCCCACCATGTGTCGTCCATGCGGACCCGGCCCCGACCGTTATCAAGCGCGTCCGCGGTCAGAACCCGACGACCGATATAGGTGCTGCCTCGGACATTCACCGTCATTGGCTCATCGACACCGCGAAATTTACGAAACCATGCTCGACCAAGCATCGTGGTGACCACCGAGAGCACGGCGAAGATCAGTACCTGAACCCGCCAATCCAGCGTCGGTTCGATATAGACGACCAGGCCAACCAACGCCGCCGATAATGCCGGGAAGATCAGGAAGAACGACATCGTCAGCATTTCAAAGCCCGCAAGCGCCACCGCCAGCGCTAACCAATGCCAATGGGTAACGTCTAGAAACCAGGTAAGATATTCATCCATCTACGCATGCTCCGTGCATGTCTTTGTCGTCGCCGATCCAATGAGCCGTGAGCTTTAATCCCATGGCCCACTGGTATCACTAGCGGAGGGACCGCCGGGGATCGATGCGGGTGGGGTCGTGCGTGGCGGCGTACCGGCGCTGGGCCTGCCCTGGCCACTGCCGCTTCCTGATGATCCCCCATCGCCGCCGCCAAAGGCCGATTTCGCCAGCTCGCCAATGCCAGCGATGCTGCCGATCAGACTAGAGGCCTCAAGCGGCATCATGATGACTTTCTGGTTCTCGGCCGAAGCGATTTTCTCCAGCGCCTCGGCATAGCGCTGAGCGACGAAATAGTTGATCGCTTGGATATCACCGCCGGCGATCGCCTCGGAGACCATGGTGGTCGCCTTGCCCTCGGCCTCGGCGGCGCGCTCGCGGGCCTCGGCGTCGCGGAAGGCGGCTTCCTTGCGGCCCTCGGCTTCCAGGATCTGCGAGGCCTTCTCGCCTTCGGAGCGCAGAATCGCGGCCTGTTTCTCACCCTCGGCCTGCAGAATCTCAGCGCGTTTCTGACGCTCGGCCATCATCTGTTGGTTCATGGCGTTGGTCAGATCGCGCGGTGGCGCTAGGTCCTTGATCTCAACCCGCGTGACCTTCACCCCCCAGGGATTGGTCGCGTGATCGATTACCCGGAGCAGCTTCTCGTTGATGTCGTCGCGGCGCGAGAGCACATCATCCAGCGGCATGCCGCCGATCACGGAACGGATATTGGTCATCGACAGCGCCGTGATCGCTTGCATAAGGTTGCTTACCTCATAAGCGGCCTTGGCCGCGTCCATGACCTGAAAAAACGTCACCCCATCCGCGGAGACTGTGGCGTTATCCAAGGTGATGACGTCCTGGCTTGGGATGTCCAGCACCGTCTCGCGCATCGACAGTTTTGTGCCAACGCGGTCGATGAACGGCATGATCAAATGCAGGCCGGGGCGCAAGGTCCGCGTATATCGGCCAAATCTTTCCACCGTCCATTCCGAGGCTTGCGGCACGGTCTTGACCGCCGCCGATACCAGGATAAGCGCGACGATGACTGATATGATAACGAAGATCAGAAAGGCGCTTGGGGCGAAAGCTTCGAACATGATGGATGGGTCTCCCAGGAGGTTCGCGAAACGGGAATCGCTCGAGTGCAGGATATAGTGCTCGACCACGCATATCTAGGCTTATATCGGGACGAACAGAGGCCGTGGCGCCCACACTGAAAAATTTCACTGCGGTCACACCGACGACTGCTTTGGGAAGCTCCGGATCCAGCTCCGTCTCGACCACATGACTGATCGGATCTTACTCGCCCATATCGAATGGATAATCGTTCCCATCATCACCTTGTCGACGCCGAACACACTCACCCGCGCCTCGAACTGGTGGGAAGTGAAGACTATGGTACCGACCCAAACCCGTTTCAGATACGTACTTGGTGGATGCAGCTGATCACCATGAGCACGCGAGCGCGTGCCCCAGACGTGGACTATCCGTCCGTGATAGGCCGCGA
>JAPKDN010000997.1 GCA_028822575.1 Alphaproteobacteria bacterium
CCAGCGGCACCGGCTTGGCGTTGCCTCGGTTGAACCGCGATATCGGTGTCGGCACCGTCGAGAAAGTGTTGGTCTCGTGGCTCATCATCGCGATGACCAAGCGCATGGCGCGGCCTCCCGTAACAGAGATATTTAGTTTTGTGGCCACTCCCTATGGGCGCCGCTGATCCAGGTTCGGTCGAGATCGTTGGTGTCCGAGCATCCAAGCTGAATGAGCTGAAGCTCGAGTTCGCTGGTCAACATATCCGCAACATGGCCAGGTCCAGTCGGACCCAACGCGCCCAGACCCCACATGAAGGCGCGACCGCAAAATACGAACTTCGCGCCCAAGGCCAGACCTTTCATGACATCCAAGCCGTTGCTGAAGCCACTGTCGATCATTACCGTTGCCCGGTCGCCGACGACATCGACGATCTCCGGCAGAACCTCGATCGTAGACGGCGCGGCGTCGAGCTGCCGGCCTCCATGGTTCGAGACCAAGATACCGTTATAGCCAAGATCGATCGCGGCTTCAGCGTCGTGGGGATGCATGACGCCCTTGATGATCAGATCGCCCTTCCACTTGTCACGAATTCGCTTCAGGCGTTCGATACTCGTGGGTCTCCCAAGTTGATCACTCACGAAATCCGCCATGCCGCGCATGCTCTTATCTTTGGAATAGCGTCCGAGCGTCTTAAAGTGTGGCAGACCGGACGCGAGCGTCGCCAGGCTCCAGTGTGGGCACATTGCGGCGTTCCAGATTGTCGTAGCGCTGATCCTCGGCGGGACTGCAAGACCGTTATACATATCGCGTGGTCGCCATCCCCTCGCCGGGACGTCAACGGTCACCATCAGAGCCTTGCACCCAGCATCCGAGGCGCGTTTGATCAGATCGTCGTTCACCTCTTCATCCTTAGGTGGGTAAAGCTGATACCAGGCGTTATCACCAGCGACGGCGGCGAACTCCTCGATATCGACACAACAGGCGGTGCTGAGAGAGACCGGTATATCCGCCGCCTTGCCGGCGCGGGCAAAATGCAATTCTGCTTTTGGCCATTGCAGGCTGGCAAGGCCCATTGGAGCGATGCCAAAGGGTTTGGCATATTTGCGCCCGAACAACTCGGTCCCCAATTCAACCGGCTTGCGTTCCACCACATAGCGCGGCGTCATCTTCACCGCTTCGATGGCATCACGGTTCAGCGCACGGCCAACTTCGGGTCCGGTGCCCCCATCCACATAATCATAGGAAAACTTCGGCAGGCGCTTCTTCGCCGCAGCATGAAGATGATCGACGCTCGGGTAACGGTTCACTTGACGCATTGCGGGCTTCTTTTGATGAAGAGGGAAAGAGAAGATTCACACTATAAACACGCCACACCGGAAAGGCTCGCGCGATGTCAATCGACCTGCAAGATCCGCCTTATGATCCAATATTGCATGCCAACCTCGCTGGTGTAGGGTCGCCCAACGCGTATAGGAGATAAGCTCATGCCCAATATAGCAATCATCACCGGCGCAAGTCGGGGTATCGGCGCCGCGACCGCGCGCCTCGCCGCCCGCGACGGTTACGACGTCTGCGTCAACTATACACAAGATGAGAAAAGCGCC
>JAPKDN010000112.1 GCA_028822575.1 Alphaproteobacteria bacterium
CAGAGCTAGTAGACTGGGATGGGCCGGCCTGTGTAGATTGGTCGGCGATGAAAAGCGCGCCCTTATCTCTGCTAGCCATGGTTCTTGGACTGGCCTTCCTATTTGGCTCTCCGGTGGTCGCGGAGGCGCAAAAATGCATCAGCATTCGTCTGGTAGTACCTCACTCGGTCGGTAGCGCCACCGATGTGGTCATGCGTGCCTACGCTGCGACGATTAACCGACGTGGATCGGGTCCACTGATAAAGGTCATTAACGTCACAAAAAAATCGGTAAAATGGCAGAGGATCTGGTCGAAAACTGATGGCTGCAATCTGTTAGCCACGACCCAATCATTGGTCGCCGATCATTTGGCGAACAAGCGAAAACCCATATGGTCACGGCTCAAGCCTATAGCGATGATATCCAGGACACCCCTTTTAGTTGTCGCCAGAGGTGGTTTAAAGGACGCGACATTGGCGAATGTTTTGGAGAAAGCGCTTCAGGATCCCAATTCCGTCGGTATTGGCGAGGCCCGCAGTCCGCTTGAGCGCATGATGCTGATGTCACTGGAAGATATGACGGGCGCCCGGTTTCGGATCATGACTTACGATACCGGAAGGGAAAGCTATTCGGCGTTGCTGGCAGGCAAGCTCGATATTGGCATCATATCGATTACCGCCGGGCGGCGTCGTGTCGAGCATAAGGAATTGCAGGCTCTCGCCGTTAGCAGCGAGGCGCGAAGCTCAGTGCTGCCGGCGGTGCCAACCTTGAAGGAAGAAGGCATTAGGGGCACGTTCAGCATCGATCGGGGCATTATGGCGTCGAAGGAAACGCCGGATGAGCTCGCCGCCGAGATCGCTGGCTGGTTCGAGAAGGCGTCGGAAGTCGCCGAATTAGCCGACCGATTGGCCGAATACGGGACCATTGTGGTCCACAAGGGACCAGATGAGTATACACGGTATTTCGAAAATCTCACCGCTGACTGGCAGGAGATGATCCAGCGCGCGGCAGGAAAGCAAACTCGTCGGCGGGCAAGCTAAATTTTGAGGCCCATGGCGCTAGCCTTGGTCATCGGTTGCTCTTATTCTCCTGGTGAAAGTTCATGCATTCAATGGGGGACGCCGTGGAAATTCACAGCCCATATCTTCTCTTCCTAGGAGACGCGCGCGATCAGCTTGCCGCTAAAACCGCCAATGGTGTGCGGGTCTGGCGCTCGGATTGGTGCCTGGGGCAACTGCGTTTGCCCGGTTGCAACGCCGATTGTGGCGTGCCGGACATGTCGATCGAGGAAGCTGCGGCGGCTGGTGTCAAAACCGTCATCTTGGGCGTCGCCAATCGTGGTGGCGTGATTCCCGAGAGCTGGGCCACCGAACTGGTCAAGGCGGTCGGGCTTGGCATGGATATCGCCAGCGGGCTGCACACCCGGATCACCGGGATCCCGGAACTGGCGGCGGCAGCCAAGGCCAATGGCCGGGTGCTGCATGACGTGCGTCAACCGACTCAGGATTTCGATGTCGCCAACGGTATCAAGCGTCGGGGCAAGCGGTTGCTTACGGTCGGTACCGATGTCTCGGTTGGCAAGATGTTCACCACCCTGGCGATCGAGAAGGAAATGCGGTCTCGGGGTATGAAGGCGGATTTCCGCGCCACCGGCCAGACAGGCATCTTCATCGCGGGCTCTGGGGTCTCCATCGACGCGGTGATCGCCGATTTCATCTCTGGCTCGGTCGAGTGGCTGACCCCCGAAAACGATGTGGATCATTGGGACTTGGTCGAGGGTCAAGGTTCGCTGTTCAACGTGTCATACGCGGGCGTGACCATCGGCCTGATTCATGGTGCGCAACCCGATGCGCTGGTGGTTTGTCACGAGGCGGGAAGGCCGCATATGCGCAGCATGTCGCATTTCCCGTTGATTGATATCCCGACCTGTATCGAGGCCAATCTCAATGCCGCACGGTTGACCAACCCGGACGTCAAATGTGTTGGTGCATCGATCAACACAGTGAATTTGTCTGAGCAGGAAGCAAAAGATTTCTGCAATCGGGTCTCGGATGAGATTGGCTTGCCGACGGTTGACGCGTTGCGTGACGGTGTGGCGGCGATCGTGGATAATATTTGATCACACTGGCTAAGGGTTTTTGAAGCCGAGGAGGTCACGTGACACGATCGTTAACCGTATCAAGAGAATCCTGGCCGCTTGCCAGCATCTTTCGAATATCCCGCGGCGCCCGCACGGCGTCCGCAGTCATCGTTGTCGGAATTACTGATGGTACGGCGACCGGCCGCGGGGAATGTTTCCCCTATGCGCGCTATGGCGAGTCCCTGGACAGTGTCGAATCCCAAATCCAATCCGCCGCCGAGGCGATCGCCGCTGGGGCGGGGCGCGAGGAGTTGCTGTCTATCCTCCCCGCCGGCGCGGCTCGGAACGCGGTGGATTGCGCGCTCTGGGATCTCGAGGCCAAGCAAGCTGGGATCAGGGCCTGGACACTCGCTGGACTGGGGGAGCTGGAACCTGTCACCACGGTGTTCACGCTCGGCGTCGACACGCCCGAGGTGATGGCGGGCAAGGCATCGGAAAACTGCGCCCGACCTCGGCTAAAACTGAAGATGACCGGCGATGGAATGGATCTGGAGCGGGTCGCTGGCATCCACGCCGCCGCGCCGGATACCGGGTTGGTCGTCGATGCCAATGAAGGCTGGACGATCGAGCAGTATCTGGAGGTGGCGCCAAAACTTGCGGCCTTAGGTGTCGAGATGATTGAGCAACCCTTGCCAGCCGCCGATGATGCGTCGCTAGCGGGGGTTGAGCGCGTTGTGCCGGTCTGCGCTGATGAAAGCTGTCACGACACTGCAAGCCTCGCTGGACTGATCGGTAAATACGACATGATCAACATCAAGCTCGATAAGACTGGCGGCCTAACCGAGGCGCTCAGGCTTCGTGACGCGGCGGTAGATGCTGGTTTTGGGATCATGGTCGGTTGCATGATCGGAACCTCCCTGGCAATGGCGCCAGGGGCGCTGGTGGCTCAGGGTGCGGCGGTGGTGGACCTGGATGGCCCGCTCCTGCTCGCCAAGGACCGCGAGCCCGGTCTGACCTATGACGGCAGCATCATTCTGCCACCTCTCGCTACGCTTTGGGGCTGAGATGATCGATGAAATAGAGGGTGGTGTTCAGGCGCATTACGCCAATGCTGGGTTGGTAGATCGGATGATCGCTGGCTTGGCCAAGATGGGGGAGGACCCGGACAAACCGTCGCCGGAGGCGATCGCTCAGCTTGATCAGATGCATGTCCGGGGCGCTGGCGCGACCACCGAACTGCATGACGCGGTCGGTATTGGGGCGGATGACAGTGTTCTGGATGTGGGTTGCGGTATCGGTGGGCCGGCGCGGGCTTTGGCGAGTCGGGTCGGCTGTCCGGTCACCGGGCTGGACCTGACGCCGGATTTTTGTGAAGCGGCCCGGGAGCTGAATTATCTTCTGGGATTGGAAGATCTGGTTGAGATCATCGAGGGAAGCGCGCTGGACATGCCCTTCGTGGATCAAAGCTTCGACGCGGTTGTTACCCAGCACGCTTCGATGAATATCGAGGATAAGGCTGGCCTCTATAGCGAGATTGCCCGGGTGTTGGAGCCTGGTGGGCGGCTCGGGCTTTACGACATCATGGCTGGCCCTGGTGGCGAGGCTTACTATCCCTCGCCCTGGGCCTCGGACCCCAAGTTCAGCTTCTTGGAAGAACCAGTTCCGATGAAGGCGATGATCGAAGCCGCCGGTCTGCGCGCGGTGGCCTGGGAAGACGTGACGCCGAAGGCGCTTGCCTGGATGGCGGCGCAAAAGATGGCGAGAGAGGCCAGAGCTTCGCGCGGTGAGGCGGAACCAGTTTCCGGCGCGTTGCTGTTGATGGGCAAGGAGGGGCCTGAGAAACTTCGCAACATCGCCCGCAATCTTCACGAAGGGCGGATTGTTACAATGCTCGGGGTGTTCGAGAAAGTTTAGCGTGGTCGTTGGTCGGCCTTTTTGTTACCCGGTCGACGCGTGACCCTCTAATCCGGCGTCACCGATGCCGCACCCGCTGGCTTAAGTGGCGCGATGTCGAACAAGGTCGCCGACGCGGGATCGATTGTTATCCGGGTCGCCCAAACCTCTGGCGCGCGCTGAACTTCCAAGCGCGTTAGGCTTTCGATGCGTTTTCCAGCGCCGTCGGTGAACGGCTTGTCTAATTTGTATCTGTGAAAATCCCCATGCACCAGCAGAACGGGCTTCTTGAAATCGAGGGCGCCCTTGGTGAGCGCGGAAAGGGTGCGTTTGGACGGGCGCCCTATCTTGCGATCATGGTCGCGGCCACGCAACGGATCTGCGTGGATGAAAACCACCAGGCCTTTCTTGCCGGTGCCTCGGGCCCAGACAAAACCCTCGGATATCCAGGTTGAGGACGCCTTGTCACGCTCAGCGAATTCCTTGCAGGCGGTAACATTGCGTTGCTTGGAGTTATTATAGCTGCCGACAACATGGGCGGTCAGAAGCCCGACACCGCCATGGTCCCATCTAGCGTTCTCGACATATTTCTTAAAGGGACTGATATCGGACTGCCGGATAAGCGGGATTGGCGCCCGACCATGCTCACGGGCTCGGCAAAATAATGTCGACGCACTAAACCCAGGCGATCCAGCGGGTCCCAGCCGCCAGCGGTCAGGCGATGGCAGTCGGTCCATTCATTATCGCCAGGCTATAGATCAGCGCCCTTGAGGTCGTCGAAATACTCCTTAATCATGGTTAAGCTTCGGTTGGTGCAGCGTCCACTCCCATTCTTGAAATCGCCCACATGAACCGTGAATGCCGGGTCTAGGGCGTTGATCGTGGAGAGCAGGCTGGAGAACTGGGTGAAATCTAAGATATCCGTGTATGGCGCGTCGCTCATGGCGACAATGGTAAAGGGCGACGCCGCTTCGGATTTGGCTTTTAAGTCGGGTGCTCCCCCGATGATTTGTGCGGCGAGGATCGCGAGGAAATAAATCAAACCCTTTAGCATGGATATGGTGCCACTTCGCTGGTGTCGGCGCGGGCGTTTCGAGTATGTTCTCGCCGACGAAAGGACGTAAAAATGCCACATGCCTCTGAAGAGATGAATGAAGTCATAGCGGAAATCCGCCGGGCGGTTGCCGCCTTGTGCGAGAAGTTCCCAGGCGAGTACTGGCGCGCGAAGGATCGTGAACGAGAATATCCGACGGAATTCGTGCAGGCGTTGACCGAGGCTGGATATCTGGCGGTGCTGGTGCCCGAGGAGTATGGCGGCAGTGGGTTACCGATCTCGGCGGCAGCCGCAGTCCTAGAGGAAATACATAAATCTGGCTGCAACGGCGGCGCCTGCCATGCTCAGATGTACATCATGGGCACGGTCCTGCGGCACGGAAGCGAGGAGCAGAAGCAAAAATATCTGCCGAAGATCGCCAGTGGGGAGCTGCGCCTCCAGGCTTTTGGCGTGTCCGAGCCTACGAGCGGTACCGATACGCTATCGTTACGGACCACGGCGGTGAAGAAGGGCAATGATAAATACGTGGTGAACGGCCAGAAGATCTGGACCTCGCGCGCCGAACATTCCGACCTGATGCTGTTGCTGGCCCGCACCACGCCGAAGGAAGAGGTGAAGAAGCGCACCGACGGGTTGTCGGTCTTCCTGGTCGATATGAAGGAATCGCTCGGCAAGGGCATGGATATCAAGCCGATCCGGACCATGATCAATCATTCGACCACCGAGGTTTTCTTCGATGAGTTGGAGATCCCCGCTGACAGCCTTATTGGCGAAGAAGGCAAGGGTTTTCGCTACATTCTTGATGGAATGAACGCCGAGCGTATCTTGATTTCGCACGAATCGCTGGGAGATGCCCGCTGGTTCCTGAAGAAGGCGGTGGACTATGCCAATGACCGCAAGGTGTTTGGCCGGCCGATCGGGCAAAACCAGGGCGTCCAGTTCCCGATCGCCAAGGCCTACGCCGATACCGAAGCGGCGGCGCTGATGGCAGCGCGGGCGGCACAGATGTTTGAGGCAGGAGAAGCCTGCGGCGCCGAGTCGAACATGGCCAAGATGTTGGCCGCCGACGCGGCCTGGGCCGCGGGTGATACCTGCGTTCAGACCTTTGGCGGTTTTGCCTTCGCCGAGGAATACGATATCGAGAGAAAATATCGCGAGGCCCGGCTTTATCGGATAGCGCCGATCTCGACCAATCTCGTGCTGGGTTATATCGCCGAGCATGTCCTCGGTCTCCCACGGTCTTACTAGGTCAAGCTTTTAAACATAGGGATTGATCATGACCAAACCCCTTGAAGGCATCACCGTCGTCGCGCTTGAGCAGGCGGTTGCGGCACCGTATTGCACGAGTCGGCTAGCCGACGCGGGCGCGCGGGTCATTAAGGTGGAGCGCGCCGAAGGGGATTTTGCCCGTGGTTATGATCGGCAAATCAATGGGCATTCCGCATTTTTCGTCTGGCTCAACCGGGGCAAGGAAAGCGTAGTCCTGGATATCAAACAAGAGGAGGATGCTGCGCTTCTTGAAAGTATTTTGAGCAAGGCCGATGTATTCGTTCAAAACCTTGCGCCTGGCGCCGCGGCGCGGGCCGGTTTTGGTTCCGAGGGTCTGCGCGCCCGCTATCCCAAGCTGATCACCGTGGACATCACCGGCTATGGCGAGGACGGGGAATACGCCGACATGAAGGCCTATGATTTTCTCGTCCAAGGCGAGAGTGGCCTTATCTCGGTCACCGGCTCTCCGGATGCCATGGGCCGGGTCGGCGCCTCGGTCTGTGACATCGCGGCTGGGATGTACTCCAAGATCGCGGTGCTGGAGGCTCTAATTCTACGTGGACGCACTGGCGAAGGCTCAGGAATTAAGACGTCGATGTTCGGCGGTATGGTCGAGTGGTTGTCACCTTGGCTGCTTCACCAAGCCTATGGAGAGTTGAGCGAACAGCGGATTGGCCTGGCGCATCCGGCGATCACGCCATATGGCGCCTATGAATGCGCCCAAGGCGAGCTAATCCTGATAGCGGTGCAGAATCAGCGGGAATGGGGCCGTCTTTGTGCCGAGGTGCTGAGCAAGCCGGAGCTGGCGGAAGATCCGCGGGTGGTCGACAATCCCGCGCGTTTGGATAATCGGCCGTTCCTGGACGCCGAGATCAACGCTGTATTTTCGACCATGTCGCGCGATGACGTGCGCGGGCTTTTGAAAAAGGCGAAGATCGCCTTTGGTGCCGTGAATACCATCGCCGATGTTAGCAACCATCCGGCGTTGCGGAAAATCCCCACCGACACGCCAACGGGGCGGATAGAGGTCATGGCGCCACCGGCCCATTTTGTTGGCGTGGAGATCGCGCCACTGTCCGTGCCGACAATCGGCCAGCATTCCGATGCGCTTCGGGCCGAGTTCTCTTAATTCCCGATAATTTTTAGTTGTCATTCACCGCGCAAGGGTGAAAACCAAGCGAAACCGCCAAGCTTGTCCAAAATTGTACGCAGTTGACGGATTGTCAGCGGCGAATGAGTCAAGTAGGCTAACTCCGCTTGGGTCGTTCGGTCGTGGATTTCAAGGTGCTTGCGCCGAAAATTCTTGATTGTGTGGTTTAGGAGAACCGGGAGAACCGGTCGGCAAGCTGATTTAGTTCATCCCCGCGGGGCGGGGATGAAGAACTGGGAGGATTAAAGAAATGAGCAAAAACCTACTGAAAACTGCGGCCCTCGTCGCCGTTGCCGGCGCGATGGCGTTTGGCGCGGCTGGTGATGCCAGCGCGGCGAAAAAGATTAAGTGGAAGATGCAGAGCGCGTTTGGCTCGCAGATCTCCCATCTTGGCGATGCCGCCAATCGGATCGCTGATGTCGTCACCAGCATGTCGAGTGGCAATTTCAACCTGAAGTTCTTCGAGCCCGGCGCGCTTATTCCGCCGCTCGAGTGCTTTGACGCCGTGTCCAAGGGCTCCGTCGAGTCGTGCTATACGACGCCTGGTTACCACACTGGTAAATATCCCGGTCTGGCGTTCATGACCACGGTTC
The DNA here is from genome assembly GCA_028822575.1 of Alphaproteobacteria bacterium. The sequence goes on from JAPKDN010000112.1 coordinate 8,019, forward strand.
CGTTCGGCCCGCAGTTGGGCGAATTCCTTGCTTGGCAGTGGCATGGCGGCGGAAAAGAAATCGCCGACAAGATCTATACCAAGCACAACCTTCATTCACAGGCGTGCGGCGCGATCGGCGCGGAAACCTCGGGTTGGTTCAAGTTCGAGGTTAAGTCCCTCGATCAGTTGAAGGGCCTGAAGATGCGGTTCTTCGGCATTGGCGCCAAGGTCATGACCAAGATCGGCGTGTCGACTCAGCTTCTGGCTGGTGCCGACATCTATCCGGCTCTGGAGCGTGGCGTGATCGACGCGACCGAGTTCTCGATGCCTAACATCGATAAGGACT
>JAPKDN010000113.1 GCA_028822575.1 Alphaproteobacteria bacterium
CGAATATCTGGTTCCTCACCATTCATGGTGAAGTTGATACAATCAACCGGACAGATATCCACACAGGCATCGCACTCGATACAGCGCCCCGCCTCGAAAACGGTTTGCACGTCACAGTTCAGACAACGCATCGCCTCGTCATAGGCCATTTTCTCGTCGAATCCGAGCTCAACCTCGAGTTTGATATCCTTTAGCGCTTTACCCTTTTCAGCATGCGGCACCAGGTAGCGGTGATCGTTGGAAATGTCGTTGTGGTAAGACCACTCGTGCATCCCCATCTTCGAACTTATAAGGGTCACCTCGGGGTCGGGGCGATCCCCCAGATCAATATTCTCGCAAGTTTGGTGGATTGAAATCGCCGCCTGATGGCCATGCGCGACCGCCCAAATAATATTCTCCGGTCCAAATGCTGCGTCACCTCCGAAGAAAACCTTCGGGTGGGTTGAACGAAAAGTAACCTCATCGACGACCGGCATGTCCCACTCGCCGAATTCAAGACCGATGTCCCGCTCGATCCAAGGAAAATGGTTCTCCTGACCGATCGCACAGAGCACGTCGTCACACGGAAAAAACAACGGCTCCTCGCCCGTGGAGACCATTTTACGGCGACCGTTTTCGTCGAAAATTGGCGCCACCCGATCAAACTTCATGCCGACCAGCTTGCCATCCTCTATAACGAATTCAAGCGGTACGTGGTTGTTGAGGATCTCGATATCCTCGCTTTGAGCGTCTTCGATTTCCCAAGGGCTAGCCTTCATGGTCTCGAATGGGCTGCGCACGATCACCTTGACGTCGCCGCCGCCAAGCCTCTTGGAGGTCCGACAGCAATCCATCGCCGTGTTGCCGCCACCCAGCACGATGACCTTCTTGCCGATCTTCGAGGTGTGCTCGAACGCGACACTCATCAACCAGTCGATGCCGATATGGAAGTGGTCGCCAACCTGATCCCGACCCGGAATGTCCAAATCACGGCCACGCGGAGCGCCCGTGCCGACAAACACCGCGTCGTAGTCTTCGTCGAGAACACTCTTCAGGCTTTCGATATCCTGGTTGAAACGGGTCTCAATCCCGAAATTCAGGATCCGCTCCACCTCTTCGTTAAGGACCGATTCCGGCAGACGGAAGGCAGGAATCTGGCTGCGCATCATGCCGCCACCGGATCGGTCACGGTCATAAACGACCACATGATAACCGAGCGGCGCCAGATCGCGAGCGACGGTCAACGAGGCTGGTCCGGCGCCGATACAGGCGATCCGCTTGCCGTTTTTCGGCGCTATCTGGGGCATCAGATGTTCGATATCGCCGCGATAATCGGCCGCCACGCGCTTCAATCGACAGATCGCGACCGGCTTATCTTCGATTCGCCCGCGCCGGCAGGCCGGCTCGCAAGGGCGGTCACAGGTGCGGCCCAGGACCCCCGGGAACACATTCGATTCCCAATTGACCATATAGGCGTCGGTGTACCGTCGCTGAGCGATCATCCGGATATATTCTGGCACCGGAGTGTGTGCCGGGCAGGCCCACTGGCAATCCACGACCTTGTGGAAGAAGTTCGGATCCGTGATGTCAGTTGGCTTCATGTAAGGCGCCCTTTGGCGACTCTCGGTATGTGTTTTATGTTCGTCGAGGCTCATGATTTCCTACGGGCTTCCCGCTTAATTAAATCGATGATCGAGACTAGCGATCGGCTGATCTTTCACGGATAACGCAGCTTGGATGATCGCAATACCTGGATTGCGCACGCTCGTTAATCCTCGCATTTAAGTGATCTCACTCGGATGCGTTCTGAGTACCAATGACATTTTTGAAACGGTATACTGTGATGGGCCTCGCGCTTGCTTAATCATGTCGACATGCCGATGTAATGCGCCGTTTTCGAGGGAAGCTAATCATACATAGCACGGCTCGCGTTGGCTGCAAGTGACTTTGTATACAAAGTCGGCGTTCTCCTACAACGTGATATTGGACACGCCACATAGGTCGTACCGCCCGTGGGAGTCGACTGGCCGCGAACATGCAGAGTTTGATCGCAGCAGTATCCCCAACAGAGGCGGCTACACGCCGCGTCGACATGGTGTGTATAAACTTGAAAATTCGTCGTCTCGTTGCGCTTCACGCACGATCGAAGGGTCACTCGAAAATATTTTAAAGCTCGACGATCGTTCGCGAGCTGGGCACCGACGCCGATATAGTCAATTTCAGTTTCCACGACGAATTCGAGCGCGACCAGGACGTTGAGAGCAGCAGCCGTCAACCTTTGAACGACCGCTCAACCTGTCCATGCCATCCCCGACAATTATGCCACACATAAGCACCCCAAAGTTCGGGCCTGGCTCAACCGCCACGAGCGCTTCACCTTCCACTTCACCCCAACGCGCTGCTCTGGGCTCAATGCCGTCGAGGGCTACTTCGCCAAGCTCACCGGACAACGCCTCAAGCGTCGTGTCCTTTATTCCCTTGTCCAACTTCAGACCGCCATCAACCGATTCATCGCCGAAACCAACAAAAAATCCAAACCCTTCAAATGGACCGCCGCGCCCAACCAGATCATCGCCGCCGTCAAAAGAAGGAACCAATTGTTGGACTCCTCTGACTAGCGACCGCCGTGCACCATGCAAAACTATATGGAGACAAGCTCCATGGCGGGCCACATGGACGATACCCTTGTGAATGAGGCATGGCATCGACTAAAACGGCCCAAGCTCTTCACGTGCTTCGCTCCAGGAGACCTAACCGATGTCCGATACCGCCGCCACCCAAGATCAACGCCAGGGCCCACTCTCAGGAATTACCGTAATTGATCTTTCTCGAATCCTCGCCGGTCCCTATTGCACAATGATGCTCGCTGAGATGGGCGCCAGGGTCATCAAGGTTGAGACACCGGGCCGGGGCGATGATGCCCGCCACTACGGGCCTTTCGTGAACGGCAAGTCGGCTTATTTTCAGTCCGTGAACCGCGGGAAGGAAAGCATTGCCCTCAATCTGAAAGAGGACGGCGACCGCGAGATCTTTGGCAAACTTCTGAAAACTGCCGATGTGATGGTCGAGAATTTTCGGCCGGGCGCCATGGACAAACTTGGCTTTGGGTGGGAAGCGCTTCACGCTAAATACCCAAAGCTAATCTACGCGGCGGCATCCGGCTTTGGTCATTCCGGCCCCGAGATGTATCGGCCGGCCTATGACATGGTCGTCCAAGGCATGGGCGGCATAATGAGCGTCACCGGCCATCCGGGCACCCCACCGACGCGAATCGGTATGTCGATCGGCGATATCGGCTCCGGCCTTTACGCGACCATCGGCATCCAGGGCGCCCTGTTCCACCGCCAGCTCACCGGCGAGGCCACCAAGGTTGATATCGGCATGTTCGATTGCCAGGTGGCACTGCTGGAAAACGCGGTCATGCGCTATTTCACCAGCGGCACCGCCCCGGGCCCACTCGGCGCGCGCCACCCCTCAATCGCGCCCTTCGAGGCTTTCGAGACCAAGGACGGCTATATCATCATTTCGGCCGGCAACGATTCGCTGTTCGCCAAGATGTCCGAGGGTCTTGGCAAGCCGCAATGGGCCACCGACCCGCGCTACATCACCAATGATCTGCGCAGCCAGAATGTCGACGCAATCAAAGACGAGATGGAACTCGTCCTGCGCACCAACACTACGGCGCATTGGATTAAGGTGATGGATAAGGTCGGCGTGCCCTGCGGTCCAATCAACAACGTGGCTCAGTCAGCGGACCATCCCCAGACCTTGGCCCGCAACATGATCGTCAATGTCGAGGATCCTGTCAGCGGACCGATGCGCGTCGTCGGCAACCCGGTCAAGATCTCCGCCTTCGACGATCCAACGACACGGGAACCAGCGCCCAACCTGGACCAGGACCGGGACGCTATATTAGCTGAATTGGCGGATTGAGGCGAGATATCTAAAGGCATTGTCATCCCGGCGAAAGCTGGGGTGACAGCTTTTATATTGGGCTACCCCTTGGCCCCATAAATCTCCCGCGCTGCTTCTTCGCTGACATATCCATCCAACACGTCCTCTCTTAGAGCATCGCGATCGCGCTCCGACGGATCACCGTACCCTCCTGAACCCGGTACCTTGAGGTGGATCTTGCCACCATCTGGTACATCGAAACCGCCCTTGCCACCCACCGTCTTGAGGGTGCCATCGACTGCTTCTGTCCAGATCCTGGCCGTCATCCCGGCCCCACCACCCTGCAAACCAAACGGCGGTGACAAGGTCCGCTCGACACAAGCCGACGCGCGGGCCTTGTGGCCTAGCACGGTCCAGGTGCGTTGCGCCGCCAGACCGCCCCGGTACTTGCCAGGGCCGCCGCTGTCAGGCCTCAGGGCGTATTCATCGACCCGCACCGGAAAGCTCATCTCCAATACCTCGATCGGGGTGTTCATGGTGTTGGAAATGCCGCTGGCGATGGCGTTTATACCATCCTTGACTGGGCGGGCGCCGAAACCACCCTTGATAGTCTCGTAGGAGACATACCGCTGGCCATTGCGCGGGTCCTTACCGCCAAAGGTGATTACGGCCGAGGTGCCCTGGCTGCAAGCCATCACATTGTCGGGCCAAAACGGCGCCACCGCGCCGAAGGTCATGTCGCAGACCCGGTGCGAGATCTCATGATTAGCGTAGACGACAGGCGAGGGAAACTCAGCGTTCAGAACACAGCCCTTGGGCGCCGTCACCTTGATCGTACGCCAGCAACCCGAGTTCGGCGGCGCCAGCCCATCGGGATCGACGATGGTCTTAAGCGCGGTGAAAACCCCCGACGCGGTTACCGACATCGGCGCGTTCATCGGGCCGCTTACGGCCGGATCAGTGCCTGCGAAATCCACCTCCATCGCATCGCCCACCTTCTTGACTGTCATGCGGATGGTGAAGGGCTGGTCCTCGGTATCGCCCTCCTCGATGATGCCGTCGCCATCGCAAAAATCTTCGAAGCTGGACTCCCCATCAGGCAACCGCGCCAGGAGCGTGCGCATCATACGCTCGGAGTAGTTCATCACCTCGGCCATGGCGTCGACGAGGGTGTCGGTGCCATATTTATCAGCCAGCGCGCCAAGTCTTTGGGTCGCGCGGCGGTTGGCCGCGATTTGGGCACCGAGATCACCGCGCCGCTCGTCCGGGGTACGGACATTGGCGAAGATAATCGCATCAACATCCCGGTTCAGCACGCCCTTGGCGTAGAGCTTGACCGGCGGCAGGCGAAGGCCTTCACCATAAATTTCGGTCACCGCGCCATAACTGCCGGGCGTGGCGCTTCCAACATCCGGCCAATGCGCCCGGATCGCCGCGAAGCCGATAAGTTTACCGCCATGAAACGCCGGGGTGACCACATTGACGTCTGGCAGATGGCTGCCGCCGAAATACGGATCATTATGGATAAAAACATCGCCATCTTCGAACACTTCAAAGGACACCGCCACCGCCTTGACCGCGTCCGGCATCGAGCCGAGATGGATCGGCAGGTCGGGGCCCTGGGCCACCATCTGGCCGGTGGCATCGAAGATCCCACATGAATAATCCCCCGCCACCTTAAGGATCGGTGAATACGCGGTCTTGGCGAGAACGATTTTCATCTCTTCCGCCGCCGCGTAGAGGCTGTTCTTGATGACCACGAAGGTCGCGGGATCGAAGCCTTTTACCGTCGAGCCGAGATTACTCATGACGCATCCCCCTTCGCGTTGGTCAGCAGAATAAAGCCGCGATCATCCATCTGCGCAGCCCAATCCGGCGGCACGACGATGGTTGAATCCAGGGACTCGATGATCACCGGCCCAGCGAGATTGTCGCCCGGCGCCATGCGATCACGCTCATGCACCGCAGTCTCAACCCGTCCGGCGCCTTGGAACCAGACCGGGCGCCGCGCCTTCTCGCTACCGCCGCCCACCGAGGCCGAGATCTTTTGGGCTAGGGTCAGTCCTGGAAGTTTGGCTGCCGCCGACAATCTGAGGGTGACGATCTGCACCCGTTCCAACCGGTTGGCATGGCCATAGGTAAGTTCATGCTTATCATGATAGCCGTCGGCGAAGGCCGAAAGCATGGCGGTGTCGATAATGCCCGGCGCCGCGACGTTAAGTTCATAGGCTTGGCGGATATAGCGCAGATCCGCCGTGCGTTCCAAAACCCACTCACTTTCATCAATGCCAGTGCGGACGAGCATGCGACGGGCCTCGACCTCGAGATCGCAATACGCAGCCTCCAACGCCGCCGGGTCGGCGTCATCGAGTATCGCGAAGAAGGTCCGGCCATAGTCACGCCGGATATCGGAGCCAACCAAACCCAGGGCCGAGAAGGCCCCGGGGATAGGCGGCACCACGACCTCGGAGATTTCAAGCTCCTCCGCCAGAGCAACCGCGTGCAGGGGGCCAGCGCCGCCGAAACAGATCAGCGAAAACTCGCGTGCGTCATGGCCCCGCTCCACCGAAACGATCCGCAATGCCTCAGCCATGGCGTTATTAACAACCTGGATAACCGAGGCAGCGGCCTGCTCCACAGTAAGGCCAAGCGGATCGGCGACCTTCTCCTTCATCGCCGCCTCGGCGCGGGCATAGTCTATGGGAAGGTCTCCACCCAGCAAGGATGTCGCGTCGAGCCGCCCAAGAATAAGATTGGCGTCGGTCACCGTTGGCTCGGTCCCGCCCTGGCCATAGCAGACCGGTCCCGGCGTGGCGCCGGCGCTGCGCGGCCCGACCCTGAGGGAGCCCGCCGGATCGACCCAGGCAATGCTGCCACCACCGGCGCTAACCTCGGCGAGATCGATCACCGGCACCCGGATCGGATGACCGGTGCCGTGCAGCCAACGACTGGCACTGCCATCGCCGCCGACCTCGTATTCCGGCGTGGTCTCGATCTGACCGTCCCTGATCAGGCTGGCCTTGGCGGTGGTACCGCCCATGTCGAAGGAGAGCAGGTTTGGCCGGCCAGTCTGTTTGCCCGCCAATGCCGCCGCGATCACGCCCGCCGCTGGGCCTGATTCTGCCACCATCGCCGGCATGCGCAGGCTCTCCTCGATCTCGAAGATCCCTCCGCCAGAGCCCATAACATAAGGCGCAGGCAACCCCATACCCTGAACCGCATCCTTCAGGCGAGCGAGATAGGAATCGAGAATCGGCCCAACATAGGCACAAATCGCCGTGGTGCTGGTCCGCTCAAACTCCCGAATTTCCGGCAACACCTCGCAGGATAAAAACACCGGGATATCCGGCAGTGCCGCCCGGAGTCGCTGTCCCAAAACCTTTTCGTGAGCGTCATTCTGGAACGAGAACAGCAGCGAAACCGCGACCGCCTCAACCTCGGCGGCTTTCAAATCCGCGATCAGACCATCGATCTCATCCTCGGCAAGCGGGATGACGACCGAGCCATCGGCGCCAATACGCTCGGTCACTTCCATACGATTGCGCCGAGCCACCAGAACCGAGGGCGGGTCCTGGAACAGATCGTAAAGGTCGGCGCGGGCCGAGCGGCGCAATTCGAGGATGTCGCGGAAGCCGCGGGTGGCGACAAGCCCGACCCGGGCACCGTTCTGTTGAAGAATGGCATTGGTCACGACCGTGGTCGCATGCGCTAACAAGGACACCGCGTCAGGCTTGATGCCATAGCGTCCGATCGCCTGCTCCAATGCCTCGATCACGCCGCGCCCAAAATCTTTCGGCGTTGAGGAGACCTTGGTCACCCCGATAGAGCCATCGGCCTCGTCCACCACCGCGACGTCGGTGAAAGTGCCACCAATATCCACGCCAATACGCCAGGTCATGCAGCTCTCCTAAAACAATCATTGTCGCCACGACGGGCTCGATACCCGTTGGTCGAGAAGTCCGCTACTTGTCTTCTTCCATCGGTAGCAGGCCTTTTTCGGTCAGCACCCGCTCCGCGACATTGAAGGCGTCGAGGGTCGCCGGAATACCGCAATAGGGTACCGTGTGCATCAGCGTCTCGCGAATCTCCTCGACCGTACAGCCGTTGTTGATCGCGCTTTGCAGATGCAGTCCCAATTCATGCGGTCGGTTCAATGCCGTAAGCATCGCCATGCACAGCATGCTGCGAAACTTGGGCTCAATATGATCGCGGCTCCAAACCATCCCGAAGGCGGCGGTCTCGGAGAACTCGCGCAACGGCGCGTTAAAGGCATTGGTGCTCTCGTCGCGGCGTTTCAGGTAGTCGTCGCCAAGTGTCTTGGCCAAAAGCTTACGTCCGGTTTCTCTCGCCGATGACATGATGGATCTCCAAATCGAGATTCGTGGATATATAGTGTTCACCACATCCTGGACCGGTGCCGTCGCTGGGTCGACAGGGTGGAGGCGACGATGCCGCGATATCAGATGTCTGAA
>JAPKDN010000114.1 GCA_028822575.1 Alphaproteobacteria bacterium
ACCGCGCTCAGTCGGCTGGTAGTCATGCCGGGAACGACTGGTTGCTCGATCATGTTGCCTTTAATGCTGTCGCGTCCGAGCCAACGAGAGCCAAGGGCGTGGAATGGTGCGTCGTGACCCGGAGCAAAGTAGATCGCATATCGTGCCCCGGTCTCGACCGGCCCATCCAACGGTTCCGGAAATTTGACCATCGCGCGCGCTCCACAATGCTTCAACGCTGGGACCGTGTTGTTTGCCCATCACTACTTCGACGTCTTGGACATGAGTTGACTATCCGTATCAGATAGTGAAACGATTTATGGCATGGCTTCCAGGATGGGAGAAGGACCTTGAGAGAGACTGACGCGCCATCAGTGCTTATCAAGGCAGATTGGTCGCGCTGCCCGATGGGAGTTTGGAGGAGACCGATGTCAGGATCGAGGCGAAATTATAACGACCTCTAACGCAACATTGCCGAGTTTCCCCTGACCACCAAGGTGGTGGTGGAAAGCTCTCAATTGAGCGATATGATCATACTCGATTGGCCCAATGCCCTGCGCGACGGTAGTTAACTTGGTCCCTGTGGTGCATCCGTCCCCAAGGAATTCGCCGAGGGCAGGGGGGGATATTTTGTGCTCGTATTAGTAGGATCCGGCGCCGGTGCAAGCCCCTTTCGTTCTTTTGGATAAATCGATCGTGGGTTTCACGGTGGCCTGACGTCTGGTTCCCGCCAACCCAACTCGGGCCCGGCGGCCGCGGCGGCGCTAGTGGTGGGACGGCCAATGTATAGGCCAGTGATGATCTGATTCGCTTAAAGGGGTTTTATCCGGCATACTCGTGGGGCAATTTGGGGGCCCTGGCCCCCAAATTCCGGTTAGTGATTACCTGGCCCAAGCACCGTGGTGGCGCGTTACAGATGAGTTTTCCTGCTGAATTCCTAGAGGAGATCCGCACCCGGCTTCGGGTCTCCGAGGTCGTGGGCAAGCGGATGCGTCTAATTCGCAAGGGCCGCGAGTTCTTGGGAGTCTGCCCGTTTCACAATGATACCAAGCCGTCGCTTTCGGTGGTTGACGAGAAAAGTTTCTACCACTGTTTTGCTTGTGGTGCTCATGGCGACGTCATCACCTTCACCATGGAAATAGAGGGCTTGAGTTTTCCGGAGGCGGTGGAAAAACTCGCCGGTCTCGCTAATCTCGAGGTGCCGCGTGGATCTCCAGAGGCACGCGAGCGCGAGGCGGTGCGAAAGACCCTCAACGACGCCATGGAAGCGGCGGCGAAATTCTACGAGGAAGTGCTGTGGTCACCGCAAGGGCGGGCGGGCCTCGACTATCTTCTCGGTCGTGGCCTGAGTGAGCAGACTGTTCGGCGCTTTCGACTTGGCTATGCGACGGATAGTCGTACCGTGCTGCGTCAGGCGATGTTGGTCAAAGGTATCGATATATCGATGCTTCTCGAGGCCGGTCTGGTCCGCAAGCCCGAGGGCCGGGATGAGACTTACGACTATTTCCGGGGCAGGGTTCTTTTCCCGATTACCGACCGGCGTGGCCGGGTGATCGCTTTTGGTGGGCGCATTCTGGGCGATGGCCAGCCGAAATACCTGAACTCTCCGGACACGCCGCTGTTCCAGAAGGGCCGTGTGCTCTTCGGCCTCGCCCAGGCGCGCGAGTCGGCCTCCAAGGCTGGAGAGGTAATCGTTGCCGAAGGTTATATGGACGTAATCGCGCTAGCCCAGGGCGGCTTCCCCAATGCCGTCGCGCCGCTGGGCACGGCGCTGACCGAGGATCAGATCACCGAGCTTTGGCGCCTTTCGCGGGAGCCGTTGGTCTGCTTTGACGGCGATGCCGCAGGCCAGAAAGCGGCGGCGCGGGCGGCAGATCGAGCCTTGCCGATTTTGAAACCGGGTCATTCATTGCGTTTTGTAACGCTGCCGCCGGGTGAGGACCCGGATGATCTGCTGAAACGCGGCGGTCCAAAAGCGATGCGGGATTTTTTGCAATCGGCGACGGGCTTGGCAGATTTCATTTGGGACCAGGAATTACACCAACACCCCTTGGACACGCCGGAGCGTCAAGCCGATTTCATGCGAAGGGTTCGGGGCCGCGTTAGAGATGTCGCTGATAAGACCGTTCAGGACGCCTATGGCGACTCGATTGAACGGCGCATTCGCGAAATGCGTGATACTGGGCGCGGTTCGAAATACACCTCTAGACGCTACGGGAAATCGATTTTTCAACGCCCTGCGCCACGAGGAAGTGCGACCGCGAGGGCGCAGGTTTCAACGGTGCTCGGACATCGTCAACAGCAAGGCGTCCTCGCGGTTATCGTCACCCATCCGACCCTTATGGAAGAGTTTGGCGAGGCGCTTGGATTCCTCCAATTCGATGATCCCTTCCTTGACAAGCTGCGCCAGGACATCCTAGAGGTCGTCCTTTCCGAATCGGACCTTGACGAAATTTCACTCAGGCATCATCTCCACGGACTGGGTTACAGCGATGATTGTGACGGTTTGCTTGGACCCGCCACACTGGGGCATGCGGCGTTCGCGCGTCCGGAAGCGTCATTGGAGCAGGCTCGTGCGGGTGTTTGTGAACTCTTGGCGAGAATGGGTAAACATAAGCTGGAAGAACAGCTCGCCGACGCGCAGCAAGCGGTGGTAGCTGAGTTCAACGAGACGAATTGGAATAGACTGGCATCTTTGAGAGCGGCATTGGTGGTGGTGAATTCGAGTTCATCGCTGGAAGACGCTGTTTGACGGGCCGGTCACCTGTTAGTGTTCGACACATAGGCGACGAAAGGGCGATAAGCATGGCGAAACAGGCTCTGGCGACGACCGAGGAAGAGACCCCGGAACCCGAGGTCGCGAATGACGGCCCTCTCATGGATAACATGAACACGGCGGTCAAGGACCTCCTCAAGAAGGGCAAGGCGCGCGGCTATCTCACCTATGACGAGGTGAACGCTGCGCTTCCTCAGGGTCAGATGTCGTCGGAGCAGATAGAAGACGTGCTCTCATCACTCAGCGAGATGGGCGTCAACGTCGTCGAGAGCGAAGAGACCGAAGAGGCTCCCGCCGAGGAAAAGGAAAAGGACGAGGCTGATGCCGCGCCAGTCGGCAATGTCGCCGAAGATGATGTCGGACGCACCGACGATCCGGTCCGCATGTATCTGCGCGAGATGGGTAGCGTCGAGTTGCTGTCCCGCGAGGGTGAGATAGCCATCGCGAAGCGGATCGAGGCCGGACGCGAGTTGATGATCGGCGGGATCTGTGAAAGCCCGTTGACGATCAAGGCGCTGATTAAGTGGCGAGACGCGTTGAAGCAAGGTGAGGTTCTGCTCCGGGAAGTGATCGATCTGGACGCGACCTATGGCAGCACGCCGGAGGCGCAGGCCGCTCAGGCGACGCAAGCTGCCGCTCAGGCCGCCGCTTTGCTGGTCGCCGCCAACAGGGCCGCCGCCACCAAGGCCGGTATCGCGCCACCCGCCGAACCGAACGAGTCCGGGGTGGATGATGATGACGAGGATGAAGGCGAGGAGACCAACCTGTCCCTTGCCGCCATGGAAGCGACGTTGATGCCGCAAGCCCTGGAGACCTTCGATGCCATCGCCGATACCTATGGCAAGCTCAAGAAGGTTCAGGACCGCCGTCTCTTGAGGATGCATAAGGGCGAGCTGCTGACCGTTCAAGGCGAGCGGCGTTATGCCAAGTTGAAGGACGAGCTGGTTGAGTTGATGGACGGAGTGCGCCTCAACAACGGCCGGATCGAGGCGCTGGTTGAACAGCTTTACAAGCTGAACAAGCACCTTGTCGGTATCGACATGGGGCTGATGAAGATGGCTGAGAAGTGCAAGGTCAAACGGAAAGACTTCATGGTTCAGCATTTCGGAAAGGAGCTAGATCCGAATTGGCGTGAGATGCTCTCCGAGCTCCCCAGTCCGGGCTGGCGCAAGTTCGCGGAACAGTACGCCGAGGATATCGACGATGCCCGAGGTGACATAACCGCGATCTCTACGGATGCCGGGTTGCCGATAGATGAGTTTCGCCGGGTGGTTCAGACCGTTCAAAAGGGCGAGCGCGAGGCCGGCCGGGCCAAGAAGGAAATGGTCGAGGCCAACCTTCGTCTGGTGATCTCAATCGCCAAGAAATATACCAACCGGGGCCTGCAATTCCTGGATCTGATTCAGGAAGGCAATATCGGCCTGATGAAGGCGGTCGATAAGTTTGAATACCGCCGGGGTTACAAGTTCTCAACCTATGCAACTTGGTGGATTCGCCAGGCAATTACCCGTTCGATCGCCGATCAGGCGCGCACCATCCGTATCCCGGTGCATATGATCGAGACGATCAACAAGCTGGTCCGTACCTCGCGCCAGATGCTACATGAGATCGGCCGCGAGCCGACTCCGGAAGAACTGGCCGAGAAGCTGGTCATGCCGCTGGAGAAGGTTCGCAAGGTGCTGAAGATCGCCAAGGAGCCGATCAGCCTCGAGACCCCGATCGGTGACGAGGAAGATAGCCATCTGGGCGACTTCATCGAGGATAAGAGCGCGGTTCAACCGATCGACGCGGCGATCCAGGCCAACCTCCGGGAAACCACTACCCGCGTGCTCGCCAGTCTGACGGCGCGTGAGGAACGGGTTCTTCGGATGCGGTTCGGTATCGGCATGAACACCGACCATACGCTGGAGGAGGTTGGCCAGCAATTCTCGGTCACCCGCGAACGTATCCGCCAGATCGAAGCCAAGGCCCTGCGCAAGCTCAAACACCCGAGCCGGTCGCGCAAGCTGCGGAGCTTTCTGGACTATTAAGGTCTGCCAAGGTCCAATTCGGGTTGTAACGGATGGGAAGAAATTTTGAAAGCGCGCCGTTTTCTGGTGGCGATCTTCTAGTTTAATGGAACACCTCGGCGGTTGCGGTTCCCAAGGGTGTGCGGAGGTGTTGCGCGAACTTCAGCTACTGGGACGCCAGTTGGGCCAAGGCGCGTCGGGTTATCGAAAAATCATCAGTGCACCCCAAATTTGCGCGCCGCGCCTATTTTCCCTCATCAAAGCCGTGAATTCGCATTCAAACCACTGGAACCATTCTGGAGGCCGTGGGAGGTAAGTTGGTTGCGCGTCAGGCTAATCCGAACCACACTATGCGGGCTTAATGGTTCTTGTTTGGGAAATCCTGATGGTTTGCTGATAATCCCGCCGATGACTGAGCCAACAACTCTCCAAATGGGAATTGTATGGTGAGAGTAAATTCACCATGACTTCATATCACGCAATCTGATCCTGCGATGCTGTTGAAATATAGGTCGATGGAAAGCCCGAGGTGCAATGCTATTACTATTGCAAGAGTCCTGTCGGCGTTTATCTCTTCTAGGCTGGTCTTTTCAACATCGTTGCCGGCCTGGTGCGCGATCTGACTTTTACCTCGACGGTCCATATTAATTACGAAAACGCAATTCTGCCGATCAAATTAAAGACAGTCTGCGTAAATTTAAGGGCGGGAATGGAAATTTGGCAAGAAGCGGTGAGACAATGGCGGAATAGCCAAATAATAATGAAATGCAACCAAGTGTGGTTTTACGCTATAAAACGAAAGCGAACTTAAGTGAACACCTCGTGACTTGTCAGCCAAGCACCCATCTCGCCAACGGGCGGCTCAATGCCGATACCGGATTCATGCCCGAGGTCGAACATCCCGTCTCGAATCCCCGGCAACCCCTTGATCAACTCTGACCTGAGCGGGTTCGGATTAGTGTCGATCTCCAATAAGCCAGTTCCGCCCGCCGCTGCCAGGACTTGTGCGGAATGCATCAGGCCGACGCCGCCCGACAGCCAGTGCGGGCAATAGGTCTTGCCTGCACCGACTGATTTTCGAGCTATTTCGAAACATCCGTCCACGCCGCCCCATTTGCCAATATCCGGCTGCACATAGTCGAACCACTCACCGCATGCTTCCAACCCGTCCTTGTCGAGAATGTTCTCACCGCCGGCGAGGGGAACTGGACATTCGGCGGCAAGCGCCTTCCATTGCTCGACCGGCGTGGTCGCGACCATCGGTTCCTCGAACCACTCGACACTGGTGTCGACCAACATCGGGATCGCGGCGCGGGCTTCCGCCAGGGACCAACATTGATTGGCGTCGACGAATAATCGCTCTCTCGGCTTCATGCCCGCCCGTAAGGCTTCGAGATTGCAGCGGTCGACATCGGCGCCAAAGCCGATCTTGAGCTTGAAGGCCCGATACCCCTCGGCGCGCGCGCGCTCTGTCACCTCGACACAGTCACTCGGGTTGAGGCCGCTGCCATAAGCGGGAACCCTGTCCGCCGCTGCGGGATTAAGCAGTTGGCGTAGCGGCTTGCCTTGCTTGCGAGCATTCAGGTCCCAAAGCGCCTGATTGATCGCCGCCAGGACGCCGTTAACCGGACCATGCTCCGATGCCTGGACCTTGAGAACATGAAATTTTCTCTCCAACTCCTGTGTAAAGGCTCCCGGTGAACTGATGGTGGCGCCGATCAATTCCTTGGGCAGCAGGGTTGCCGCCAGCTTGGCGCGGTACTCGGAGGTGATGGTTGGAAAATTACCCCAGATCTCGCCCCAGCCATGGGCGCCGTCCACGTCCTCGACCCGGATCAGCGCCATGGCGCGGCTTGGGATACTACCAAAGGAAGTCACGACCGGGTTCTCGACTTCAGAGCGAAAGGCGTGGATGTCGAGTCTGGCGACGCGCGAGGGGGCGAGCATGAGGGTAATGTCCAGTTCAGGTCCACGACGTTAGCAGCTATTTGCTTTCTGGTGCTGCGGATATTGTCGGATCGTTCTATTCAAGGCAACGTAGTATCTGAATTCGGAGGCGAGGCGCCTCCACGAGGAGAAATATCATGCATGACCTAGTCATTCGCGGCGGTTCCATCATCGATGGAACGGGGGCTCCCAAGGCGACTGGTGATATCGCCATCGATAACGGCGTGCTGAGCGAGGTTGGCGGCAAAGTCGGTCCGGGCAAGCGCGAGATCAAAGCCGATGGCCTCCTGGTGACCCCCGGCTGGTGCGATATCCATACCCATTACGATGGCCAGGCGACCTGGGACCCGGAATTGGCATCTTCGTCTTGGAACGGGTCGACAACGATCCTGTTCGGCAATTGTGGTGTAGGTTTTGCGCCGGTGCGCTCCGAGCATCATGAGGCGTTGATCGATCTGATGGAAGGAGTCGAAGATATCCCCGGCATCGCGTTGGCGGAGGGCCTAGCTTGGGACTGGGAGAGCTTTCCCGAATATCTCGACGCGTTGGAGCGCCAGGAACGGGTGATCGACGTCGGTGCGCAGATGCCGCACCACGCGCTTCGGGTCTATGTCATGGGCGAGCGAGCGATCCGCCACGAGGCGGCAACCGCCGAGGATATCGCGACAATGGCGCAGTTGACGGAAGAGGCATTGCTGGCGGGCGCTTTCGGTTTCACCACCTCCCGTACCGATCAACACAAGACGATGTCCGGCGCGTTGGTCCCGGGCCGTTATTCCGAGACCGAGGAGCTGATCGGGATCGGTCGCGCTTTGGGGCGGGCTGGTACCGGCGCCTTCGGCATGATTTCCGATTTCGATGACGAGGCCGCCGAATTCGAGTGGATGACCGAATTGGGGGCCGAGATCGATCGTCCCTTGTGGTTTCTGCTTACTGACCGGTCCTATGATCCGGAGCGGTGGCGCAGGTTGCTTGCCGGCGCCAAGGCCGCGAAAGACGGTGGCGCGTCCATCATCGCCCAGGTCGCGGGCCGGCAGGTCGGTCTGGTTCTCGGGCTGACCACGTCGCTAACGCCATTCTCTGTGCGAGAATCGTTCAAGGAGTTGGAGAATCTCGAACCTGCGGAAAAGCTTGCGCGGTTGCGTGACCCGGAAATGAAACGCAGGATTCTGAACGAGGAGGTTTCCGAGGAACTGCTCGATATTCTGCCGCCTCTGAGCCGGGCGATCACCACGCGGTGGGACCGCATGTATCCATTGGGCGATCCCCCGAATTACGAGCCGTCACCGGATCAGTCCGTTGCCGTTTTGGCCGAACGCGAGGGCAAGTCGCCGGAGGAGTTCGCTTATGACTACCTGACTGGTGGTGACGGCACCCGCATGTTCCAGTTTCCGTCGACGAACTACGTTACTGGTGACCACGGGCCGGTGCGGGAGATGCTGACCGATCCGCAAACTCTCCTGGGATTGAGTGATGGCGGCGCCCATTGCGGGGTAATCTGTGACGCCACCGTGCCCAGCTTCATGCTCGCACATTGGGGCCGCGATCGTACGCGGGGCGAGAAGCTCCCGCTGGAGTGGATCGTCAATCGGCAAACTAGCGAAACCGCGGACTT
>JAPKDN010000998.1 GCA_028822575.1 Alphaproteobacteria bacterium
GGGACCTCAACCCACAAATTGGCTGACAGATATTACGGCTAAAGAAAACAATTATAAACGCAGTTTCCTGCCCGGGTTCGGTACCAAACTTGATTTTCCGCAGGTGAAGCTTGGGCAGATACACGACTATGGACGCTCAAAATAAGAGTGCGGAGAGATGCTATCGAGGGCAGAAATAGAACCGACTAAGGGTCCAACGCTGCTGCCCAATCTCGCCTTAATCGACGTCAAATTGAATCGCCAGTTATTGCGATAGCACTTGCCGGGAACCCATATCACTGACGCTACTGGCTGCGACCAAACCAAGTTTTGTTTCGATGAAAATACTCTAAACCGGCCCTCGCCGATTTGGCAGCCGTGTACAAACGCGTTCTTCAATCGAAGAGACCAATCCGTCATTTCAGACGTCCCACTTTTGCCGACAAAGGCTTTGGCGCATATTCGCTTTTCAAAAGACAACCCCAGCGTCGATCTCATTTTAGCCTAACTCGAGTTTTTCTCTCGATAGCCTCTTCGACTCAGACCGCATACCCGTCGCCAAGCACGTGCGCCGCTCCAAGTTAATATGGGTAACATTTGACGATTCCAGGAGCACAACATGAAAGTTGGTTTTATCGGCCTTGGTACAATGGGCGCGAGCATCGCCCTCAATGTCGTCAAGGGGCAACACTCGCTCGTCGTCCACGATATCAATCGGGAGGCGGCCGATCCGCACCTGGAGATCGGGGCCGAGTGGGCGGCATCGCCCAGAGAAGTCGCGGCCTTAAGCGAGGTTGTGTTCACATCACTTCCAGGACCAGCGCAGGTAGAAGAAGTCGCCCTTGGTGAAAACGGTTTAATGGAAGGCTTTTCTGCTGGTAGCGCATATTTTGACCTCAGTACCAATTCTCCAACCGTGATGCGTCGTCTGCACGCAACGATGCAGGAGAAAGGTATCGAAGTCATGGACGCACCGGTCAGCGGTGGGCCAGACGGAGCCAAAAGCGGCAAGATGGCAATCTGGGTCGGTGGCGACAGAGCGACTTTCGACAAGTACAAGCCAGTCTTAGATACGATGGGAGACGCGGCTCGATATATCGGCCCAATCGGCGCTGGATCCATCGCCAAGCTCGTCCATAATTTGTCGGGCTACATCATTCAGACCGCGATGGCGGAAACATTCACCATGGGTGTCAAAGCCGGGCTGGAGCCAGATGCTCTTTGGGAGGCGGTAAGACAGGGGGCCCTCGGCCGCAGACGGAGCTTCGATACCTTGCACCGGAATTATCTACCGCAAAAATTTGATCCACCAGATTTTGCCTTGGCACTCGCCCGCAAGGACGTCGCGCTGGCCTGCGAACTCGGCCGCGAATACGACGTACCGATGAAGTTGGCGAACACCACCTTGGCTGAAATGACGGAAGCCATGAACCGTGGTTGGGCCGGGCGTGATTCGCGCGTCGCTATGACCCTGCAAAATGAACGTGCTGGCATCGACATCAAAGTTAATCCCGAACGACTCAAGGAAATAATCGAAAACGATTAATAATATAATTAATAATAATTAATTAAAATGGCGCACTATTTATTACAATGC
>JAPKDN010000999.1 GCA_028822575.1 Alphaproteobacteria bacterium
GATCCTGAACCCCTCCGGCTCAAAGCCGCTCCTCCGCAAATGAACATTTATCCAGGGGCGAACCGGCGCGCCGTCACGGCTTCCGTGGTCGCGATCATGATAGCTGAACAAATTCCAGCCGTTGTGGGAGAACCACCTAAGGCGCCGCGCCAGGGCGGGGACCTCGTCCAAATCCAACAGCATCGTGAACACGTGATATACAAAACGATGACGAATCGGAATTAATCGACGGTGCATAACTTCGCCGCGATAAAGGCAGGAAACCGGTCCGACGTTG
The DNA here is from genome assembly GCA_028822575.1 of Alphaproteobacteria bacterium. Next base: position 278 of record JAPKDN010000999.1, read on the forward strand.
CGGTCGATCAACATGCTCAATCCCCGGCCGCGAGCGATGGTCGGTCCGCGCGGTCCGTGGTTGAGGCGGATGCGTCTCCGGGTTGTGTCTGGTTGGCGGCTTCAACATCAGATTGCCAAGGGATCTCGGTTCCTAGGGCGCGGGCGACCGCAATACCGGATTTGAGACCATCCTCGTGAAATCCGAACCCGCAATAGCTTCCGCAGAACCAAGTCCGGTTCACGCCCTGGATTAGCGGAAGCTGGCCTTGGGCATCGACGGCAGCTTGATCAAAGATCGGGTGCTCATAGCATAACGACTGAAAGACGCACTCTGGATCAGGCGCGTGTATTGGGTTCATGGTCACGAATAGTGGATGACGATTGTCTATATTCTGCAACCGGTTCATCCAATAAGTCAGCGAGACCGTCTTATCGTGGCCGGTTTCTTCGGAAGCCTGGTAATTCCAAGCTGCCCAGGCGCGCTTTCGACGGGGCATCTGGTTAGGGTCACGATGAAGGATCGCGGTATTCTTTTGGTAGCTGAACGCGGAGAGCAAGCGGGTTTCGTCTGGCGTTGCATCCTTCAGCATCGCCAATGCTTCGTTGCCGTGAGATGCGATAACCGCGTGGTCGAACACCGCGGACCCATGCTTGTGGTCGCTTACCGACACACCGCCATCCAGGCGTTCCACCGAGGTGACCTGTCTGTCGAGATGGATCCGGTCGACTAGCGCCTCGGCGAGCTTTTCGACATAGACCCGTGAGCCACCGCTGACTGTCCGCCATTCGGGCCGGGCGCCGAGATTAAAAAGCCCGTGATTGACGAAGAAGCGAATGAAGGAACGCGCGGGAAACGCCAGCATCGCTTCCATGGGGCAGGACCAGATCGCCGCCGCTATGGGGAGCAAATGATGCGCCCGAAACGCAGCCCCATAGCCTTGTTGGTCAAGGTAGGCGCCTAGTGATAGCGGCGCTGACGTGGTTTGCTCCAACAGGTCCGGCGCAGATTTGTAAAACCGGATGATGTCGCGCCACATGCCCCAGTACCAAGGCTTTAGTAAATTCACTGGCTGAGCCGCAATGCCACCAAGTGATCCTTCGTATTCCAAAGCGCCCTGCCCAACCGATACACTGAAGGACATGTCGCTGCTTTCGGTCGCTACTTCAATATGGTCAAGCAAGGCGATCAGGTTCGGATATGTAGCCTCGTTATAGACGATGAAGCCGGTATCAACGGCGATCGCAGTGCTGTTATGCTCAACGTGGACTGTGTTGCTGTGACCACCAAGGCGAGGCTCTTTTTCGTATAGGGTGACT
>JAPKDN010001000.1 GCA_028822575.1 Alphaproteobacteria bacterium
CGCTGCGACCCCATTGAATCAGAACCAACCGAAGGTGGCACCATCGGCGCCCTTGGCGATCGATCCGTCGGAGGTCATCCGATGATGGCCGCTCAGCAAATCGGCCGAACCACCTCCGATCGATTGGTCGACCGGTTGCCGGTGGTCCGTGGCCGTTATTCCGAGACGGTCGCTATGGCTCCGTTCACCTGGTTCAGAGTGGGCGGTGCGGCGGATGTCGTCTTCCGACCGGCGGATGCCGAGGATCTTGCCATCTTCCTGGCCAGCCAGCCGTTGGATGTGCCAGTCACGGTGATTGGTGTGACCTCGAACCTGCTGGTGCGGGACGGCGGTATCCGCGGGGTCGTAGTACGTCTTGGCAAGGAATTTGCGGCGGTTGAATTCACCGAAAATCACGTTCGGATCGGCGCGGCCATGCTGGATACCAACGCGTCGCAAGCCGCGTTCCGGGAAGGTCGGAGCGGGCTTGAATTTCTTAGTGGCATTCCCGGAAGCATCGGTGGCGGTCTTCGCATGAACGCCGGCGCCTATGGGGCCGAGTTTAAGGATACTCTGGTCGAGGCGGAAGCGATTGACCCAAAGGGGACCATGCACTGGATCACGGTCGAGGACATGGGCATGGGGTACCGCCATTGTGACTTGCCTGGTGATTGGATCTTCACGTCGGGTCGTTTTGAGGCCCCGTCGGGTGACGTCACGGAGATACAGCGTCGAATGATGGACATCCGTTCGGCGCGCGAGGCCAGCCAACCGATCCGCGCACGCACGGGTGGGAGCACCTTTGCCAATCCGGAAGGCGGTAAGGCCTGGGAGCTGATTGACGTCGCTGGGTGTCGGGGGCTGAGGGTTGGCGGTGCCATGGTTTCGGAACTGCATTGTAATTTTCTGATCAACACGGGTACGGCGACGGCCCGCGATCTGGAGGCGCTTGGAGAAGAGGTGCGCCGGCGGGTCCTTGATACGAGTGGCGTTGCGTTGCGTTGGGAGATTCGGCGGATTGGGGAACCAGAAATTGAAGAGGAGGTTGACCCATGAACGCGAACAAACATGTGGCGGTACTCATGGGTGGCTGGTCCGCTGAGCGCGATGTGTCACTAGCATCGGGAGCTGCCTGCGCCAAGGCTCTCAGAGCCGCTGGGTATAAAGTCACCGAAGTCGATGTCGACCGCGAGATCGCCCAAAAGCTGGCAGGACTCGCTCCGGATGTATGCTTCAACGCCTTGCATGGTCCCATCGGTGAGGATGGGAACATCCAGGGACTGCTCAACGTCATGGGCTTGCCCTTCACCCACAGCGGGGTCCAGGCCTCGGCGGTGGCGATGGATAAGCCGAAGGCTAAGCAGGTCTTCGACAAAGCCGGCTTGCGGTGCCCGGAGGGGGTCGTCTGTTCGGTCGAGGACATTCTGGCCTTTGGCACCTATGAGCCACCCTATGTGGTGAAGCCGTTGAACCAAGGCTCGAGCGTCGGGGTTCACATCATTCGACAGGGTGACAATCACCCGCCGATCTCCAACGACTGGTCGTTTGGTGCCCGAGTACTTGTCGAGAAATACATTCCGGGTCGCGAGCTTTC
>JAPKDN010001001.1 GCA_028822575.1 Alphaproteobacteria bacterium
GATTGTTTGCGACCTCGAATCGTCCTGAGGTACAGCACAAAACCCCCGCAGATGGAAAGATCACTGGCTTTGGCCGCACTGACGGGCGACCTGTAGGCGTGATAGCAAACGATTTCACGGTCATGGGCGCGTCGTCGTCGGTTGTGAACGGCAAGAAAATTCGTCACGTCAAGGAAACCGCAACGCGACGAGGGATGCCGCTGGTGTTCCTTGGTGAATCCTCGGGCGCACGCATGCCTGACCGAATGGGCGCTAGTGGGCGCGCAAGTTTTGGCCAAGATCGCCACGAGTACCGGCGCTTGCGCGAGACGCCGTGGGTTTCTGCCAATTTGGGGCCGTGCTATGGGTCGTCAACTTGGTACACTTGCATGTCCGACTTTGTGGTGATGCGCAAAGGCGCGTTGATGTCGGTCGCCAGCCCGCGGGTCACTGAAATTGCGATTCGCCAGCCAGTAGAGCCGGAAGAGCTCGGCGGGTGGCGTTTGCACACCGAAAAAACTGGCCTCGTGGACATGGCGGTAGATACCGACGAACAAGCGATCGCCGCTCTCAAGACGTTCCTGAGTTACTTGCCATCACATCACGGCGAGGCGCCGCCAGTGGTCGCGGTCCCGCCTGGTTCTGATGGTGCGATTGACCACATCTTGGATTTGATCCCAGAGCAAAGAACCAAGGTCTATGACGTTCGCGAGATACTGCGAGTCGTTGCGGACAAAGGTAGTTTGTTCGAGATTAAAGCGCGCTTTGGCAAATCAATAGTGACGACGTTGTCGCGGGTGAATGGCCGCAGCGTCGGTTTTATCGCCAGTAACCCTAAAGCGAAAGGTGGTGCGATTGATGTCGACGCGTGCCGTAAGACCACTAGTTTCATGGTGCTGTGCGACTCGTTCAACATCCCCATTGTGATGATGGTCGATCAGCCTGGATTTCTGATCGGTCTAGAAGGTGAAAAGCGTTGGGCGCCGGGGCGCATTATGAACTGGATGAACGCGCTGTCGCAGGTGACAGTACCGCATCTATCCATCACATTACGTAAGAACTATGGTCAGGCGTACCTGAATATGGGCGGTGGTCGGAACTCCGACGAGGTCGCTGCTTGGCCGATGGCAGATTATGGCTTTATGGATCCAGCGACGGCTGTCAATGTATTGCATGGCGTGCGCCCGGAAGATGATCCGATACGGTTCCAAGAGTTGGTTGCGGAGATTGGTCGGGATTCCTCGGCGTATTCCATTGCCGGGCTCTATGAAGTCCAAATGGTTATTGATCCGCGCGAAACGAGGCGTTTCATTATCGATGCGTTGGATGTGCATTTTGATCGCAAGAGCGGAGGGGTTAGCGAACATCTGCTGTCGAATTGGCCGACTAGCTTTTAGATCGAAGTGTTACCAATAGATGCGCTGGAGGCTGGCCGTAACAGCCTCAATGAAGTTGATGCCAAAGCGTTGCTGCGGGCTACAGGAGTAACGGTTCCTCGCGGCGGCTTGGTGACGTCGGAGGACCAATTGACGCAGCACTTGCAAGGTCTTTCCGCACCGTTTGGTGTCAAGGTTGTTTCTGACGAGATCCTGC
>JAPKDN010001002.1 GCA_028822575.1 Alphaproteobacteria bacterium
ACAGCACCCTGAGTGGATAGGCCCGCGCAACACCATTGACCTCAAGACCGATGACCGGCTCCGTCGGCGCGATGTCGAGGGCCATGGAAAGTTTGACGAATTTCGGATTGTCGATCGACGGAATGCCATCCTTTGGCGGTCCGCCGGACAACACGTCGCCATAGTCGATCGAATGCTTGTTGAAATCCATATTGGGCCATTCTGATTTCCAGTGACCCGGATTGGCCGTGACCGCGGGGACCGATATCGCGATCGCGGCGATCAACAATGTCAGCGCGAAGGCGCCAGCGTTAGAACGTTGATATCGCGTGGGTATAAGGTTTGCCCGAGCGGCCATCCCTGACCAGTCACGTTCAGGTGACCGCCCCCCCGCCCCCTCGACCGTCGAGGCTACCAATCCCCTTTTGACAGCTCTCGAAGTTCCTCGACAAGCTCGGGATGCCGGTAGCCAAGGTTCTCCCGCTCCCCAGGATCCACCTCCAGATCGTAGAGGAAGTCGAAGCCGCCATCCCAGAGATATTTCCAACGCCCCCGCCTGACCGCCCGTTGTACGCGGGCGCGCCAGTCCTCGCGCACGTTGGGAAGATCGATGCGCCAGTAGAAAGTCCTGGGATCAGTCGTCGGGACCCGATCGGTGAGCAAATCCACACCATCCATCGACTGCTCCGGCTGAATGCCAGCAGCAGCAAGCAAGGTGGACGTCACGTCCATCAGGATGCCTGGCTCGGCGGACACCTCGCCCTGACCAACACTCCCCGGCCACCGTAGAATCATGGGAACCCGGATACCGCCCTCCCAAAGCGTACCGAATCCGTGGAAGAACGGCCCCTTGGTCGCCATTTCGGCACCGCCATGATCATAGGTTAGAAGCACCAGCGTATCGTCAGCGAGGCCCCGCTGGTCAAGCGTCGCCAATACCCGCCCCACACCCTGGTCCAGATGCTCCACGGCGGCGACATAATCTTCGCGCGTGCCGTCGATCCAGGTGTCGTGGGTCTCGGTATCCCGCTCTCGTCCCGGGGGGCTATAGGGCGGCAAGGCCGCGTTATAGGCGAGATAGAGGAAAAACGGCTCGGCCGCTGCGCCAGCCCGATCAATGAAGTCGACAGCCTCATCGGTAAACACATCAGTTGTATAGCCAGGATGATCAATAACGTCCGTATCACGATAAAGCGCGTCCACGCCGGTCCGGGTTTTGTGGGAGTAGTAGTCGATATTCCAATCATGAAAGCCCAGGAATTCGTCAAAACCATGGGCGTTTGGGCCGTCCACCACCTCATAGCCAAGATGCCATTTTCCAAACAATGCGGTCCGACGTCCCGAATCCTTGAAATAGCGGGCAAGGGTCTTTTCCGAAATCGGCAGGCCTACTTCGCCCCGATTGATATTCCGCTCCATTCCAAGGTGGCGCGGATACCGACCGGTCATCATCGCTGCGCGGCTGGGCACGCAAATCGGCGCCGGCGCGTAGAAATCGGTGTAGCGGCGTCCCTGCTCAGCCAATCGACGGATATGGGGCGTACGAATCTCGCTCGCGCCAAACGGTTCGATATCGCCGTAGCCCATATAG
>JAPKDN010000115.1 GCA_028822575.1 Alphaproteobacteria bacterium
GGCGCAACCTGTGGCCTTTGCCAGTGTGCCGCATGCCATGTGGTGGGGGTTGGCGACCCTGACCACCGTCGGCTATGGCGACGTCACGCCGATTACTTTGATCGGCAGGGTCATGGGGGGATTCGTGACCATTGTTGGCGTCGGCATGTTCGCGCTGCCGGCAGCGATCCTTGCATCTGGTTACACCCGTGAATTTCGTCGCCGAGGATTTGTCGAGACCTGGGATCTGGTTGCCGAGGTGCCGATGTTTTCCGACTTACCGGCGGCGCGGATCGCGGATCTTGCGGCGATGCTGAAGCCCCGTTCGGCGCACGCGGGCCAGGTGGTGGTGCGCAAGGGAGAGCATGCCGACAGCATGTATTTCGTGGTTAGTGGCGCCTTGGAAGTAGAGCTGGAACCGGAGCCCGTGATCCTGCATTCGGGAGATTTCTTTGGCGAAATAGCTTTGATTGAGCACGGAAATCGCTTGGCCAACATCATTGCATTGGAAGAAAGCCGGCTTTTGATCCTCGATGCCCAGGATCTGGGTCGATTCCTCAACAGCAACCCAGAATTGCGTGAAATTCTGCTTAAGGTAAGTAAGGAACGTCAGGCGGGGCATGGCGGTCAGCCGATTTGGCCGGCGAAACCACGCACCGGAGATGCCGTGCGAGCTGATGGTGATTCATTATTAAGGGAGGTGGATCCATGAACGAGCTGTTGAAGCCTGTTGGCGCCAATCGTCGGACTGGGCAGTGGCCGGAGGGCGCCGCTTTCGCGGATGGAAATTATTGCCCGATTGCTGAGGCCACGATTTCGGTGCTGGATTGGGGCTTCACCCGCTCTGACGTCTGCTACGACGTGGTCCATGTAAAGAGCGGTGCGTTTTTCCGCTTGGAGGATCATATCGCTCGGTTTCAGACGTCGATGACGGGGTTGCGCATGCGCATTCCTCTCGACGGTAATGGGATTAAGGCGGTTCTCGCCGAATGCGTCCGTCTTTCCGGTCATAGGGATTCCTATGTCGCGATGCTCTGCACGCGGGGCGTGCCGCCCTATGGACCCCGTGGACCGGTGAGCAACTATGAAAACCGGTTCATCGCCTACGCCTTGCCATGGATTGATGTGCTTTCGCCAGAAATCCAGACATGTGGTGGCCACGCGATCATCGCGAAGACGCCTCGTATCCCGGCCGAATCCGTTGACCCCACTATCAAGAATTATCATCGCGGAGACATGGTGAAAGCCATGTTCGAAGCGGAGGACGCCGGTGCGGACACGGCGATCCTGCTGGATCATGACGGCTATGTAACTGAGGGGCCCGGGTTCAACGTATTCGTGGTTCGCGATGGCACGGTGGTGACACCAGATAGGGGGGTGCTTGAGGGCATTACCCGCAAGGCGACCTTGGAGTTGTGTGGGCAGCTTGGTCTGAAAGCTGGGATCGGCCGGCTACGCACCGAAGACATGCACGAGGCAGATGAGATTTTCCTGACGACTACGGCTGGAGGCATCATGCCGATTACCCGCATTGATGGCCGCATCCTCTCGAATGACAGTCCCGGCCCGATTTCGCGTGACCTTAAGGACCTCTACTGGCGGCGTCACGACGAGGGATGGATGGCCACGCCGGTGGACTATGGCAAGCCTGTTGAGTAGAGGTGGTGGCCGTGCTGGCAAAAGCTGGGGCTTTTTCCACACACGCACTGTTATTTGAGTTTACAGTTCTTTGACGATTTCCGGAGTAATAACGCCAGCTTTGGTGGGCGCGGTGATGATTTTTATGAAAACTCTTGGGTTTAGTTCGGCGGCGCTAATTATCCTCACGGTAGGATAAGGCGGTGGTGGCTCTGTTGTCGATCAGGGGGTAACGCTGGTGGTCTGCCTCGCGGATCTGCCTTGTGGATCTGGCATGCGGGTGAAAGACGCGGTATTCCTAGAATCTATCAACATGAAACCAATGCTGGCGGGACGATGAGATGAGTGACGGATTGGTAACTTATGAGTCTAATGAGCGGATCGCGCTCATCACCATTAATAGGCCGGAAAAGATGAACGCGCTGTCCAATGCGTTGGTCGCCGATTTGCGGGACGCCTTCATTCGGTTCCGCGATTCCGAGGACCGATGCGCGGTGCTGACTAGTTCTGGCGATAAGGCGTTTTCGGTGGGTGCTGATATCAAGGACCCACCGACCGACCCGGATCTGTGGGAATGCATGCCCGGGGTTGGGGTCATCGTCGATAAACCGGTGATCGCGGCGATCGCCGGCTACTGTGTCGGCGGTGCCTATTGCTTGGTTCAGTTCTGCGATGTTGCGGTGGCGGCGGAGAACACCGATTTCTTCTACCCGGAAGCGCAAATGGGCTTTTGTGGTGGGTTGATCGCCAGCACCGCCGTGCGGTTACCACACAAGATCGCCATGGAATTCATGCTGACGGGCAAGCATTTCGATGCCCAGAGAGCCTATGAAGTTGGTATGGTCAACAAGGTGGTGCCGGTGGGTCAACAGGTCGAGGCAGCGATGGAGTATGCCCGCATCCTTGCGAACAGTTCGCCTATGGTGGTCGGGATGATCAAGCGCTTTGTGCGCGATACGGTTACACCCAGGGGGCCATCGGAGTTGCACGCATTGGCGCGCGGCGAGCTACTCGCGATCCGGCGCAGCGAGGATCAGCAAGAGGGAGGCGCTGCGTTTCGGGAGAAGCGCGAGCCGGTGTTCAAGGGGCGCTGAGGTTAACCTCGGCGCAGCAACGGCAGGCCGGTTATATGGGCAGGCTCGAGCTGCCCATGAGATAGGTGTCGACTGCGTGGGCCGCTTGCCGGCCTTCGCGGATCGCCCAGACCACCAAGGATTGGCCCCGGCGCATATCACCGGCGGCGAAGATCCCGTCGCGTGAGGTCTTATAGTCTTCGTCGTTTGCCAGAACATTGCCGCGCGGATCCTTGTTGACCGCATAGCCTTCCACGGCGCCATCATGGCGGGGATGAAGAAATCCTGTCGCCAGTAACACCAGATCAGCCTTAATCTCAAACTCGGTGCCAGGCACCTCGACCATCGACATTCGGCCGTCCAGGCTGGTCTTCCATTCGTTTCGGACCAGTTCCAGCGCGGTCACCCGACTGCCATTGCCCTTGAAGGCGCGGGTTGAGACCGACCAGTCGCGCTCGGCGCCCTCGAGATGCGAGGAGGAGGTGCGCAACTTCATCGGCCAATTAGGCCAGGTCAGTGCCTTATCCTCCGCTTCCGGCGGTTTTGGCATGATCTCAAGTTGGGTCACCGAGGTTGCGCCTTGGCGGATCGAGGTGCCGACACAGTCGGATCCAGTATCGCCACCGCCGATCACTATAACATGTTTGCTGCCAGCGAGGATGGGACGGTTGTCGCCGATATGCTCTTCCGCGACCCGGCGATTTTGCTGGGTGAGAAACTGCATGGCAAAATGGACGCCATCGAGTTCTCTGCCTGGGGTCTTTTCCATATCGCGCGGGGCCTCTGAACCACCGGTCAGAACGACCGCGTCATGATTGGCGAGAACTTCGTCCGTTGAAATTGTAACGCCGACCTCGACATTGGAACGAAACTCGACACCTTCGGCGCGCATCTGTGAGAGCCGACGGTCGATCAGGTGCTTCTCAAGCTTGAAATCAGGAATGCCATAGCGCAGCAGGCCACCAAGGCGGGCATTACGCTCGAACAGGGTCACCGCGTGGCCGACCCGCGCCAGCTGTTGGGCACAGGCGAGACCAGCTGGGCCAGATCCGATGATCGCGACCCGCTTGCCGGAACGGTGCGGTGATATTTTCGGCTCGATCCAACCCTCTTTCCAGCCACGATCGATGATCGCCGACTCTATGTTCTTTATGGTCACTGGATTGTCGGTGATGTTCAGGGTGCACGACGTCTCACAAGGCGCTGGACAGATCCGACCGGTGAACTCGGGAAAATTGTTGGTCGCGTGCAGCGCGTCCAACGCGCCGCGCCAATTACCATCATAGACCAAATCGTTCCAGTCTGGGATCAGATTGTTGACCGGGCAGCCGTTATGGCAATAGGGAATACCGCAGTCCATGCACCGGGCGCCCTGCTGACGCAATTCGTCCTCGGGCAGGGGAATGATGAATTCTTTGTAGTGCCTGATCCGTTCCGCGACAGGCGTATAGCTGTTGTCGCGGCGCTCTATTTCCTTGAAACCGGTTACCTTGCCCATACTTATTCCCCCGCCAACACGGTGGCGTCTTCCCTATTGTCCTCTGCCGGGGAGGCTTGTGTTTCTTCCAAGGCGCGCCGGTAGTCGACCGGGAAAACCTTGACGAACATGGGTAAATACTGGCCCCAAAGATCCAAAATTTGTTGCGCGCGTCCGCTACCGGTGAGCTCGGCGTGCTGTTGGACGAGGGCTTTCAGACGCAGCGCGTCATCGCGAGCCATGTCGGACATGATATCGCCACCACTTGTAGGGCCGTGCTCGTCAATGGCTTCCAAGTCGACCATCGAACGGTTGCACCGCTCCTCGAAGTCACCCTGCTCGTCCAGAACATAGGCGATGCCACCGCTCATGCCAGCCGCAAAATTCCGTCCAGTTTGGCCGAGCACGACGACGACGCCACCGGTCATATACTCGCAGCCATGGTCGCCAACGCCTTCGACGACCGCCGTAACGCCAGAGTTGCGGACGGCGAAGCGCTCGCCGGCCACGCCGCGGAAAAAGCAATCACCCTCGATACCGCCATACAGCACCGTGTTGCCGACGATGATGTTTTTTTCTGGTGCGAAGTTGCCTGCCTTGGATGGGTAGACGATCAGTCGCCCGCCAGACAACCCCTTTCCGACATAGTCGTTGCCGCCACCTTCTAATTCCATCGTCACGCCCTTAGCCAGGAACGCACCGAAGCTTTGCCCGGCGCTGCCCTTGAGCTTGACGTTAATGGTACCGTCCGGTAGCCCAGCGTGGCCGTATTTCTTGGCGATTCGCCCAGATAACATGGCACCTACGGTTCGATTGGTGTTAGCGACAGGGGTTTCGATACGCACTGGCGTCCCCGATTTCAGGGCCTGAGCCGACTTCTCGATCAACATGTTGTCGAGCGCCTTATCCAGGCCGTGATCCTGCTCCTCACATTGCCGGATCGCGACATCAGGGTCTGTTGGGATTTGGTGCAGAATGCGAGAAAGGTCAAGGTTCTGGGCCTTCCAATGCTCGATCACGCCTTGGGTGTCGAGATGGTCGCGCCGTCCGATCATATCCTCGAAGCGGCGGAAGCCCATTTGAGCCATGAGCTCGCGCACTTCCTCGGCTAGGAAGGTGAAGAAGTTGATCACATGTTCCGGTTGGCCGGTGAACAGTTTGCGCAGTTCCGGGTCTTGGGTCGCGACCCCTACCGGGCAGGTGTTCAGATGGCATTTGCGCATCATGATACATCCCGCCGATACCAAGGCCGCCGTGGCGATGCCAAACTCGTCGGCTCCGAGCAGCGCGCCGATCACCACGTCACGACCGGTTCGGAATCCACCATCGACCTGGACCGCGATACGACCACGAAGCTTGTTGCGCACCAGGGTTTCGTGGGTTTCGGCAAGGCCGATTTCCCATGGGCTGCCGGCATGTTGGATGGAGGTGATCGGGCTCGCGCCAGTCCCACCCTCAAAGCCGGAAATGGTCACGTGATCCGCATGCGCCTTGGCAACTCCGGCAGCCACGGTGCCGACACCGAGCTCTGAGACCAGTTTGACGCTGACGCGGGCCTCTGGGTTAACGTTCTTTAGGTCGTGGATCAGTTGGGCTAAATCCTCGATCGAATAGATGTCATGATGGGGTGGTGGCGAGATCAGTCCGACACCGGGGGTCGAACGCCGTACCCGCCCGATCCACTCATCAACCTTGTGGCCGGGAAGCTGACCGCCTTCACCAGGCTTGGCGCCCTGTGCCATCTTGATCTGTAGATCTGTCGCGTTGACCAGATATTCCGTGGTCACGCCAAAACGGCCGGATGCGACCTGCTTGATCCGTGAGACCATGTTGTCGCCGTTTTCTAACGGCGTGAAGCGCCGTTCATCCTCGCCGCCCTCACCACTGTTGGAGCGTCCGCCAATACGGTTCATGGCAATGGCGAGTGTGGTGTGCGCTTCCCAGGAAATCGAGCCGAAAGACATCGCCCCGGTCGCGAAACGTTTGACGATCTCGCTCGCGGGTTCAACGTCGTCCAGGGGAACCGGGCTTGTCGAATCCCTAATCTCGAACAACGCGCGCAGATTGCGCAGCTTGCGGTCCTGGTCGTTCATTTTCTTGGCGTAGGCGCGATAGCGGTTCTGATCACCCGAACGTGCGGCGTGCTGCAGCAGGCCAATGGTCTCTGGCGTCCAGGCATGGGTTTCGCCGCGGAGCCTGAATGCCAAATCGCCGCCGATGTCGAGCGCGCCGCTGAACTGCAGGACGCCTCGATAGGCTATCGCGTGTCGGCGCGCCGCTTCTTTGGCGACTTCGGGTAAGCCGACGCCGCCGATGGCGCATTTGGTACCTGTGAAATAACGCGCCAAAAGGTCGTCGGACAGACCGACCGCATCGAAGATCTGAGCGCCACAGTAGGATTGATAGGTCGAGATCCCCATCTTGGAGATTACTTTCAAAATGCCTTTGTCCACCGCCTTGATGTAGTTTTGGTGAAGCTTTTCGACAGCATGAGAGCCAAGACGGGGCGCCATGTCCGACAGGGTATCGAAAGCGAGATAAGGGTTGATCGCCTCGGCGCCAAAGCCGGCGAGGAGGCAGAAATCATGAACTTGGCGTGCCTCGCCGGTTTCGACCACCAGCCCGACGCTGGTCCTCAGACCTTCGCGTATCAGGTGATGATGCACGCCGGCTGTCGCCAGCAACGAAGGGATGGGTATATGGTCAGCGTCAACATCCCTGTCGGAGAGAATTAGGATGTTATAGCCGCCCTTCACCGCGTTCTCTGCCTCCTTAAACAACCGCTCCATGGCGGCTTCCATGCCTTCCGGCCCGTTATTCGCCGAGTAAGTAATGCTAAGGGTTGAAGTCCGGAACGCGTCGTCAACATGGTTCTCGATCTGACGAATTCGTTCCAGGTCGAGATTGCTGATAATCGGTTGGCGTACTTCCAGGCGGTGGCGAGAGCCGGCGCCCTCGGGTTCGAGAAGGTTGGGCCGGGGGCCGATCAGCGAAACCAGCGACATAACCAATTCCTCGCGGATCGGATCGATCGGCGGGTTGGTAACCTGGGCGAAACACTGCATGAAGTAATCGAACAACAGCTTGGGGCGGTCGGAGAGCACGGCAATTGGCGTGTCCCGGCCCATGGAGCCAATTGGATCGTCGCCGCTCAACCCCATGGGGGTTAGGAACTGGCGAATATCTTCCTGGGTATAGCCGAAAGCCTGTTGACGATGCAGAAGCGTCTCTGCGTCCGGCGACATGGCGCCAATCTCGTTCGGTAGGCCCTCGAGCTGGATTTGCGTGTCGTTGAGCCACTGCTGGTAGGGATGCGCCGAGGCCAACTGTGCCTTCAATTCCTCGTCGTCGATGATCCGACCTTCTTCGAGGTCTATCAGCAACATTTTGCCGGGTTGGAGGCGCCATTTCTGGATCACGCTGTCATCGGCGACCGGCAGCACCCCGTCCTCTGAACCCATTATTACTAGATCGTCGGTGGTCACCACATAGCGGGCGGGTCGCAATCCGTTTCGGTCCAGGGTTGCGCCGATTTGCTTGCCATCGGTGAAGGCGATTGCCGCGGGGCCGTCCCAGGGCTCCATCAAAGCAGCGTGATACTCGTAAAACGCTCGACGCGGCGCATCCATCTGTGGATTATTGTTCCAAGCCTCGGGGATCATCATCATGACTGCGTGGGACAGCGAGTACCCGCCAGCAACTAGGAGTTCTAGCGCATTATCAAAGGTCGCGGAGTCTGATGAGCCATCACCGATCAACGGCCAGAGTTTGTCCAGATCCTCGCCCAAGATTTGGGATGACATAGTCTGCCGCCGCGCCGCCATCCAATTGATGTTGCCGCGCACCGTGTTAATCTCGCCGTTGTGGCAAAGCAACCGGAACGGCTGTGCCAGCTTCCAGGATGGAAAGGTGTTGGTAGAGAATCGCTGATGCACCAGCGCCAGGGCCGATTCTGCCCGCTCATCGTGAAGGTCCGGATAGTAAACTGGCAGAATGCCGGACAACACCATTCCTTTATAGACAATGGTCCGGGACGACATCGACGTGATATAAAACACACCGGTCTCGACGCCATCGCCATCC
>JAPKDN010001003.1 GCA_028822575.1 Alphaproteobacteria bacterium
GCAACGTCCTTGACCACAACAGCGTTCGATCCAACCCTGACGCAATCGCCCAACGTGATCGGCCCCAATACCTTTGCGCCGGCACCAACAATGACATCGTTCCCCAGCGTCGGATGCCGCTTTCCCGGTTCGAGTGCCGTCCCACCCAAGGTGACGCCCTGGTAAAGCGTGACGTCGCAGCCTATTTTAGTGGTTTCGCCGATCACCACACCAAAGCCGTGATCAATGAAGAAGCCCGGACCGATAACGGCGCCTGGATGGATTTCAATGCCGGTGAGAAATCGTGAGATGACTGAAATGAGTCGTCCCAAGAAACGCCAGCGACGGCGCCACAAGCCGTGCGCGACACGGTGATAGAAGACCGCGTGGAAGCCCGCGTACAAAAGGACGACCTCTAACCGTGATCGCGCTGCCGGATCGCGCTCCAGCACAGCCTTAAGATCGAGACCAAGTGTCTTGAACGTTGATGTTTCGCTCATGCTATAGTCCCGCGCCATCGCGCGATAATCTGAACCAGTGTGACCGGCATATAGGTTACCCCACTAATACAATCAAGTTTAGAGGCCCATTCCAAGCCAACTCTAGCTGAGTAGGCCACTAATTTTGTCGGGTATTCCGACAGGGAGCGTTATGCCAGAAATCAATTTCAATGGCCCCGAGGGCCGCCTCGAAGGGCGCTATCTCGCGGGTAAGACAAAGAACGCACCGATTGCCCTAATTCTTCATCCCCATCCGCAGCATGGCGGGACGATGAATAACAAGGTGGTCTACACGCTTTACCATGCCTTCGTAGACCGCGGATTTGCGGTTCTTCGTTTCAATTTTCGCGGGGTCGGCCGCAGCCAGGGCGAATTTGACCATGGCGCTGGCGAGCTTTCCGATGCCGCATCGGCGTTGGACTGGCTTCAAACATTCAATGCCAATGCACGGACATGCTGGGTCGCAGGTTTCTCTTTTGGTGCATGGATCGGCATGCAATTGCTCATGCGGCGACCTGAGATCGATGGCTTCATCTCCGTTTCACCGCCATCCAGTCTTTTCGATTTCTCGTTCCTGGCGCCCTGCCCTGCTTCTGGCATCATTCTCCACGGCGGCGACGATCATCATGTTCCCGTCGAAGACGCCAAGAAACTTGCCGAGAAATTACAGTCTCAGAAAAATATTACGGTGAACTACCAGGTCGTGAGCGGCGCCGATCATTTCTTTACCGATCGGATCGACCAACTTCGTATGGGCGTCGACAATTATCTCGACGATGCCCTCGCCGAGGAGCCCGAACCGGCCGCCGAAGAAGAAGCCGCTCCCTGACCTAATCCGGGCGAACCAGACGCCCACCGGTCATCGGTGCCGGGACGCCGGTAGTCATTGGTAGGCTAAGCGGGAGCCCACGGAGACTGCGCACCGCCAAATAGCCGAAGGCGTGTGCCTCAAGCGCGTCGCCTTGCCAGCCTACAGACTCAACTGGCAACACCGATACGCCAAGAGCCGCAGCAAGACTTTCCATCAAGTAGGCGTTGTTCCGCCCGCCTCCGGTCACCAACCATTTCTTCACAGGCGTTGGAAAATGC
>JAPKDN010000116.1 GCA_028822575.1 Alphaproteobacteria bacterium
CGGATCGACCGCCTTGATGGAGATACAGCGCTGGTAGTAGTTATAGGTGTCCTGATCATGTGGATTCACGGCGCCGAAATTAGTGTTGATCAACACGAAAAGACCCATTTGATCCCGTATGTCCTGGGCGACCCCATCGAGAATAGCGCGCGCGGGACCGCTCGACAGATCCACTCTTGGATTGCCGACGACCTTGATGCGGTCTGCTTTTATGCCTTGGTCTTGTTCCAGAAAAGTCCGCTGAACGTCGCCTTGAGCCAGGAACAGGTCGCAATAACGGCTGGCTCGGTGGTCGTGGATACGTTTTCCTGATGCATCGAGGAGGCCGAATACCTCCTCGTCGATCGAGGAGGTGCGATGCCCCATTAGCCTCGCCGCGCGCATGTTCGCGACCTGAGGCATGTTGTTACCCTTGAATAGCGCAACACCGGGCTTGAGCGCCGCGAAATTGCGGGCGAACCATAATTGCTGGCCGATCCAAACCTCGGCACCGCCACGCAATAACTGCAATGCCAAGAGTATCCTCGAGTCGAGCTCACGCCCGGCGTCTTCGACAAGGAGGTAGAACGCACGGTCGAAATGATCTCGTCCGGGCATGGGCCCAGCGGATCGGCGCCTTGCCGCCACGTCGCCGTTTATCACGCTCATTCGGGCCAGCCTATTCCCACGTCATTGGTTCCCCGGCGGGTTTAACCTTGATCAAAGCAGGGCGTCCACCCCTTCGGTTGACAGCCCGCCACCGCCTCAGTATGTTCCGCCGCCTTACCAGACTAAAGCCGGACGAGATCGTATCATGAAGGTCGCAAATTCACTGAAGACCCTGAAGACCCGGGACCGCAACTGCCGCGTAGTCCGTCGCAAGGGCCGTGTTTACGTTATCAATAAGGTGAACCCGCGGTTCAAGGCCCGACAGGGCTGATACGCTAGCGCGCGAGACGAGGCGGCCGTCCAATGACGCGCCGCCTTTTCTTGTTAGGCTTGGCATTCCCCGACTGTTTTCATGTAACGGAAATCAAACGCTGCCCGGGGGCCTTCGGTCCGTGTTAAATTGTTGGCCTTGTCGTTGGCCCGTGCGGCCAACTCCCGTGGAGGGTGGCCCATGTTGATGCCGAAACCCGATCAGGCGATCCTGGCCAAACGCGGCGAGATCATCACCCGATTGCGCGAGATTGTTCCTGGCGAAGGCGTGATCGCCGCCGAAGATGAGATGCGGGTTTACGAGTCGGATGGCCTTTCTGCCTACCGCCAGATGCCGATGATTGTGGTGCTGCCGGAAACCACTGAACAGGTCGCTGATATCCTGCGCTATTGTCATGGCGAAGGGGTAAAGGTCGTGCCTAGGGGTGCCGGCACCTCGCTGTCGGGTGGAGCCTTGCCGCTGGAGGACGCGGTGTTGCTCGGGCTTGGCAAGTTCAACCGGGTACTCGACATCGATTTCGACAACCGCGCCGTGGTCACTCAGCCTGGCGTCACGAATCTGGGTATCACCCATGCGGTCCAGCATGAGGGTTTCTATTACGCCCCCGACCCGTCCAGCCAGATCGCCTGTTCTATCGGCGGTAACATCGCCGAGAACTCCGGCGGGGTGCATTGCCTGAAATATGGCCTGACCACGAACAATGTACTGGGCATTGAATTTGTCACCATCGTGGGTGAGGTCATCAGGATTGGCGGCAAGCACTTGGATTCCGAGGGCTATGACCTACTTGGCCTGATGACAGGCTCCGAAGGCCTTCTGGGCGTCGTAACCGAGGTGACGGTGCGGATTTTGAAAAAGCCGTCGACCGCGCGGGCGCTCCTCGTTGGTTTTGCCTCCAGCGAATCGGCCGGAACCTGTGTCGCTGAGATCATTGGGGCTGGCATCATCCCCGGCGGCATGGAGATGATGGACAATCCCGCGATCAACGCAGCCGAGGATTTCGTCGGCACTGGCTATCCCCGCGACGCGGCAGCATTGTTGATCGTCGAGCTGGATGGTCCCGAGGTTGAGGTGGATTATCTGATCAACCGCGTGCGCGAGGTGGCCGAGGCCAATGGCGCGACCTCGCTCCGGATTAGCGAGAACGAAGACGAGCGCAACGCGTTCTGGGCCGGGCGTAAAGCCGCGTTTCCCGCCGTTGGCCGGATTTCGCCGGACTATATGTGCATGGACGGCACGATCCCGCGCAAGATGCTCCCCGAAATCCTGCGCCGGATGAGCGCGCTGTCAGAAAAGCACGGCTTGCGCGTCGCTAATGTGTTTCACGCCGGCGATGGCAACCTGCACCCCCTGATCCTGTTCGACGCGAACCAGCCTGGGCAGCTGGAGACCGCGGAAACCTTTGGCGGCGATATCCTAAAGGCCTGTGTCGAGCTTGGTGGTGTTCTGACCGGCGAGCACGGGGTCGGTATAGAGAAACGCGATCTGATGGGCGAAATGTTCACCAAGGTCGATCTGGAACAGCAGCAGCGCGTCAAATGCGCGTTTGATGCCAAGGGATTGCTCAATCCAGGCAAGGTGTTCCCCAAGCTCCATCGTTGTGCCGAGTTGGGGCGGATGGTGGTGCATCAGGGCAAGACCCCGTTCCCCGACATTCCGAGGTTTTGAGGATGAGGGCCGAACTGGAAACCGTTATCTTGGCGAAGGTTCGTTGCCGTCGACAAAAGCTCTACTGGCAACAAAATGTTGTCATTCAAGCCTTCGCTGGGATGACAACATTTTGTATCGGCAAGGCAGGGTCGAGTGCCCGCTGGAATAGCAAAATCATGAAGCCGTTGGGGGCTCGGACCTAATGCCTTCGACGTTTAAACCCACCGATGACCCCCAGGTCCTGGACGCAGTCGCTTGGGCGCTTGGCGCCGAGGCGCCGTTGGAAATTGTCGGGCGCGGGAGTAAACGAGGTTTGGGCCGGCCGTTCCAAGCGGACCACACGCTTGACCTTTCCGCGCTGTCCGGAATCAATTTTTACGAGCCTGAGGAGTTGGTCCTCTCGGCCAAACCCTCGACCCCGCTCGCCGAGATCGAGGCGGCCCTGGCCGAGCGCGATCAGATGCTGGCCTTCGAGCCGATGGACATGGGCCCGCTCTTTGGACAATCGGCGGGCGAGGGCAGTATTGGTGGGGTTTTCGCCTGTAATCTCTCCGGTCCCCGGCGGATCAAGATGGGCGCGGCGCGGGATCATTTGCTTGGCTTTAACGCGGTCTCTGGGCGCGGTGAGGCCTATAAATCGGGCGGACGGGTGGTCAAGAACGTCACCGGCTATGACCTCTCGAAATTGATCACGGGTTCCTTCGGCACCCTGTCGGTGATCACCGAGCTGACCTTCAAGGTTCTGCCGGCGCCGGAGAAAACGTATACGGTCCTGTTGGCTGGGCTTGACGGCGAGAGCGCGACCCGGGCGATGTCGGCGGCGATGAATTCCAGCCATGAGGTGGCCGGCGCGGCGCATCTGCCGGCGGATATCGCTAAACGCTCGGGTGTTTCCTATGTCGCGGGTGCCGGTGGGTCGATGACCGCCTTGCGTCTTGAAGGGTTCGGCCCGTCGGTCGAGCAGCGCTGCCGCGAGCTTCGTGAAGAGCTGTCTGGATTCGGCGCGCTGGAGGAATTGCACAGCCGCAACTCGGCGCGGTTCTGGACCGAGGTTCGCAACGCCGCCTATCTTGCCGAGCCCACCGACCGGGTAATCTGGCGGCTTTCGGTGCCGCCATCGATGGGGCATGGCGTAGTCGAGAGCCTGCGGGCAAGCCACGGCGCGGAGGCTTTTCTCGATTGGTCGGGAGGGTTGATTTGGCTCACGCTGCCGCCGAGCGGCGACGCCGGGCATTCCGCCGTCCGCGGGGAGGTCGCCGCCGTGAGTGGGCATGCGACGCTGATCCGCGCGCCGTCGGATGTCCGTGCCGCCGTCCCGGTATTCCAGCCGCAACCAGCGCCTTTGGCGGCCTTGTCGGCGCGGGTCAAGGACAGCTTTGACCCCAAGCGCGTGCTTAACCCCGGCCGCATGGTCGCAGGGATCTAGAAAGAGGCAGATGCAGACCCATTTCACCCTGGCTCAGCTCGCCGATCCCGACATCAAGGCCGCCGACGCGATCCTCAGATCCTGTGTGCATTGCGGGTTTTGTACCGCGACCTGCCCTACCTTCGTGCTGTTGGGGGACGAACTCGACAGCCCGCGTGGCCGGATCTATCTGATCAAGGACATGCTGGAAAATGACCGTCCGGCCACCGCTCGGGTCGTCAAGCACATTGACCGCTGTCTTTCCTGCCTGTCCTGCATGAGCACTTGTCCGTCAGGCGTGAACTACATGCATCTGGTGGATCATGCCCGTAAAAGGGTTGAGGAAACCTTCACACGGCCATTGTTTGATCGTGGGCTGCGGGCCTTGCTGGCGAAAATCCTACCATCGCCGGCCTTGTTTCGGACGGCGCTTGTCGGCGCTTGGCTGGCCAAGCCCCTGGCACCATTGGTCGGCTATGCTTTTGGTGGACGGCTGCGTGCCATGCTCAAGCTGGTGCCGAGCCAGATTCTTCCACCAAGCCGTGTCGACAGACCTCAGGTTTTCGCCGCTGAGGGCAAACAACACGCCCGGGTCGCGATTCTGTCCGGCTGCGCGCAGAAAGTCCTGGCACCCAGCATCAACGAGGCGACGATCAGGCTGCTGACCCGGCACGGCGTCGAAGTCGTGGTGGCCAAGGGCGCTGGGTGTTGCGGCTCTCTCAATCATCACCTGGGTAATGAGGCACCGGCGCTGGCCGCTGCTCGGGCTAATATTGATGCTTGGAGCAACGAGGCGGTGTTGCGCGGTCTCGACGCCATCGTGGTAAATGCCTCGGGTTGCGGGACGACGATCAAGGACTATGGCTGGGTGTTTCGAGAGGACCCGGCTTATGCCGACAAGGCCGCGCATATCGCCTCGATCACCCGAGACATCACCGAAGTCATGGAAGAAATTGGCATCGCGGCGCCAGCGATCGAGACGGGCCAGGTGGTGACCTATCATTCCGCGTGTTCCATGCAGCATGGCCAGAAAATCAAGACCGCGCCCCAGGCTCTGCTGCGTCAGGCTGGCTTCAAGGTCAAGGACGTCCCTGAGGGGCATCTGTGCTGTGGCTCGGCAGGGACCTACAATATTTTGCAGCCGGAGATCGCCGGGCGCCTGAAGGAACGCAAACTGGCCAATATCGCGACCACGGCGCCAGAGATCATCGCGGCGGGGAATATCGGCTGCATGACTCAGTTGGCGGATGGCGCCGACGTGCCGGTCGTGCACACGGTCGAGCTGTTGGATTGGGCCACGGGTGGCCCGACGCCAGCGGCTATGGACGAGGGCACGCAACCAATTCCGTGACGGCGATTCGAGGTCCGCTTACCAATTTCTGGGTCGAAAATATATTGTCATCCTATCGGAGTATGGGACCCACACCTGAAGATTCTCGGCGTGACTGGAGATAGGCGAACGTTGGGAAGAGTTCGTAGTGCTCCGCCGTCCGTCATGTTGACCCGCATCGGGCGTCGATCCCATCCTCCGATGCGGTGGCGGTTTCCTAAAATTTTGGTTGGCCGTGATCTATCGTTGGGATGGCGCATCAAGAAATCGCGCCGCGGCGCATAAAATTCTTCTTGATCATGGGATTGGCGTGGCGTCTCGAGTCGAGTCATACTCCCAACATGCGAACAATCCCGACCCTGTTTCTAGGGTTTCTCCTCTTGCTTCCCATAGCGATGGTTTCGCGCGCGGACCAGACGGATCCGCGCCTGCCAGACCTCTTCGCCAAACTCGAATCAGCCGACAATGTCGATGCCGCGTTTCAGATCGAGAAACGGATCTGGGTAATTTGGACCAGCCATAAGGATATCAATATCGATGCGCTCATGGACGCGGGCCAGCAGCGGATGGTGCCCGGCGGCTATGAAAGGTCCCTGGCGATTTTCAACAGGATCATCGCCAAGGCTCCGGATTTCGCGGAGGGTTGGAACAAGCGGGCGACGGTGCTCTATCTTTTGGGAGATCTGGAGGGTTCTGTCCGCGATATCGAGGCAACTCTGGCGCTGGAGCCGAGACATTTTGGCGCTTTGGCGGGATTGGGCCTGATTTACCGGGCCATCGAAAAACCGGAAAGCGCGCTCAGGGCGTTCGAGAAGGTCCTGGAAATCAACCCGCAATCACTTGGAACCCATCTTCAGGTGAAGCAATTACGCAAAGAATTGAAGGGTCGGAAGCTCTAACGCGCGACCAGTTTTGCACAAGTTCTTGCGTTTTTCGTCCCGGGGTATTCTTTTGGGTTCTCTCGTTTCACCAACGCTTGCCGGAGCGCTAAAACCATGTCCGAAGCTCTAGAACTCGTCATTCGAAATGGTCAAGTAATGACCCCCGGCGGCCTGATAGAGGCCGATATCGGCGTCGCCGGCGGCAAGATCGTCTCGATCGGCGCGTTGTCCGACGCCAAGGCCGCCGAGACCCTGGATGCCAAGGGTCTGCACGTGCTGCCCGGCGTGATCGATAGCCAGGTGCATTTCCGCGAGCCGGGGTTGGAGCATAAGGAAGACATCGCCCATGGCACCAAGGCGGCGATCAAGGGCGGGGTGACCTCGATCTTTGAGATGCCGAATACCAGCCCGCTGACCCTGGACGCGGCGACCCTTCAACAAAAGCTCGACATCGCGGCGGCCACCGCCTGGAGCGATCATGCCTTCTTCATGGGCGGCAATCACGAGAACGCCGAGCATCTCTCGACATTGGAGAAGCTACCGGGCTGCGCCGGGGTGAAGATCTTCATGGGCAGTTCGACCGGTACCTTGCTGGCCAAGGACGATGACGTCATCGCCGCCGTGCTGGCCAATGGAACCCGTCGAGTCTCGGTCCATGCCGAGGACGAGGACCGGCTGATTTCGCGCCAGGGCATCGCCACGGCCGCGGAAAGCGTCGAGGCGCATCCTGATTGGCGCGATGTTGAATCGGCGGTGCGGGCGACCAAGCGGATCGTCAAGCTGGCGCGGGACGCCGGCCGGCGAGTGCATGTTCTGCATATCTCATCCGCCGATGAGATGGATATTTTGGCCGAGCATAAGGATCTGATCACCGTGGAGGTGACCCTGAACCATCTGACCATGGCGGCGCCCGAATGCTATGAGCGGCTCGGCGCGTTCGCCCAGATGAATCCGCCCGTGCGCGACGCTACTCACCGCGAGGGCCTATGGGCGGCGGTGCGCAACGGTATCGTCGACGTCTTCGGTTCCGACCATGCGCCGCACACGATCGAGGAAAAGGAGCGTCCCTATCCCTCCAGCCCAAGCGGCATGCCGGGGGTGCAGACCTCGTTGCCATTGCTGCTGGATCACATGAACGCCGGGCGGCTGTCGCTGGAGCGGGTGGTGGACCTGACCTCGGCTGGCCCGCAGCGGATCTTCGGGATCGCCGGCAAGGGGCGGATCGCGGTCGGATATGACGCCGATTTCGTGCTGGTCGATCTCGCCGCCAAACGCGAGATCACCGATGAGTGGATCGCCAGCAAGTGCGGCTGGACCCCTTTTGATGGCGTCAATGTCACGGGATGGCCGATGGCGACGGTGCTGCGCGGTCAGGTGGTCGTCCGCGATGACGAGGTTCTAGGCACTCCGAGCGGAAAACCCGTCCACTTCGTCGACACCATGGAGCATGACTGACGATGGCCTTTGCTGGCGCGGGAAGTATCCTCGATCGGGTGATGAGCTCGACGATCGGGGACGCTTTCCGTCATACGGCGTGGCGCTTCCCGGATAGGGGGTTCATCGCGGTTCCCTCGGCCGAGGGGCGCGGCTATCACGAAGCCGGGCTGGAGCTGACTTATGCCGCGGCCGCGCTGGCGATCGATGCGTTGGTTGAGCGATACCGAGAAGCGGGTTATGGCCTTGGCCATCGTGTCGCGGTGGCACTCGACAATCGACCGGAGCATATTTTGCACCGGTTGGCCTTGAATTCTCTCGGTATCTCTTGTGTTCCGATCAATCCGGATTACCGTCCGGTCGAGATCGCCTATTTGCTTGATCATTCCGACGGCGTGCTGGTCGTGCATCTGGAACGTCATCGAGAAACGATCGCCGCCGCCAACGCCAGCTTGGGCCGGGGCATCGCCACTTGGTGTTTCGAGGACGGCGGCGACGGGTTTCCGAACGCGCCTGGCGCCAAGGTGGTTGGCGAGGTCGGGCCCACCGCCGAAGCGCAACTGTTATATACGTCCGGGACGACCGGACGCCCCAAGGGCTGCATCATGTCGCATCAATACGAGCT
>JAPKDN010001004.1 GCA_028822575.1 Alphaproteobacteria bacterium
TCTGGGCAATGACGGCACCGCGCTCAAAGAGCTTAATGGCCGACCGGCGGCGATGGTTACGTTCCTGGAAGGGGTGGGGCCAAAGCGCATCCAACCCGGCCACTGCCGATCACTTGGCAGCGCCATGGCGGCAATGCATCAGGCGGGCACGCATTTCGATATGCGGCGGGTGAACGCCCTTTCCGTTGAAAGCTGGCGCCCCTTGCTCGTCTCATGTGACCTGCCAAACCGAGAGATCTACCACGCGCTCTATAACGAATTGAACGTCACGCTGAAAGGCTTGGAGCAGGATTGGCCAACAGATCTACCGATCGGTGTCGTTCACGCAGATATGTTCCCGGACAATGTGTTTTTTCTGAATCGAGACGTCTCGGGGATTATTGATTTCTACTTCGCCTGCACCGATTTTCTGGTCTACGATCTGGCAATCTGCCTCAACGCTTGGTGTTTTGAGAGCGACGGCGCATTCAACGTGACCAAGGCTAGGTTGATGGTTTCATCGTACCAGAAGGTCAGACCACTATCTGCCGCCGAGCTCGACGCGCTGCCTGTTTTGGCTCGGGGTAGCGCCATGCGCTTCCTGCTAACCCGCCTCTATGACTGGTTGAACCAGCCGAAAGGCGCCATGGTTAAACCAAAGGATCCGATGGAATATCTGAAAAGACTTCGCTTCCATCAAAAGGTTACGTGTCCCAGCGCCTACGGGCTTGAATGATGACCCAAGTTGAGGTTTTCACTGATGGCGCCTGTAGCGGCAATCCCGGCCCCGGAGGTTGGGGAGCGATCCTGCGCTACGGTGATACCGAAAAAGAACTCTCCGGCGGCGAGACCGAGACCACTAACAACCGAATGGAAATGATGGCGGCAATCTCGGCGCTCGAAGCCCTGAAACGCCCGGTTACCGTCGATATCCACACAGACAGCACCTATGTCCGTGATGGCATTACCAAGTGGATCCATGGCTGGAAAAAACGTGATTGGCGAACCACCGACAAAAAGCCGGTCAAGAATGTTGATCTCTGGCAACGCCTGGAAGCTGCGGCCGCCAAGCACGAGGTCGCCTGGCATTGGGTCAAGGGACACGCCGGGCATCCGGAGAACGAGCGCGCCGACGAACTCGCCCGCGAGGCAGTGCCTAGCCGGGCATAGTCGCTTGCCTAGGAACTCACCCGTGCCTCGAAAAACCCGCGCGCTTCCAAAGCGCACTCCCGAGCGTGGGAGCAGGCGATGCCGTGGCGGGCCGACGGGATAACCTTAAGCTGACCATCCGATAGCAAATCCTTTAGTTCCACCGGGACCTCCAGCGGGATGAACGGGCTGGAATCCGGTTGCATCAGCAGCACCGGCGCGGTGATCCGATCAATACGGTCCGTCAGATTACTGAACATCAGCACATCGGCCATAGCCAGAATGGTCTCGCCATCGCTGTTGCATTGGGCACGGTGGAACCATTCGAGCACCGGGGCCTCGATGGCGCCGGGCAGAAACCGCTTTTCAAGCATCTCCTCAGACCAAGCCGCCATACCGCCTTCTTCCATAACGTCGCGCCAGGGCCTGATGTTTC
>JAPKDN010000117.1 GCA_028822575.1 Alphaproteobacteria bacterium
GTAATCCTGCAGGAAATCGGCCAGGCTGCGGACACACCCGATGACGTGATCTTTGATCTGTTTCAAGCGACCGCGTACCCAGACCAGGCGCTCGGTCGACCCGTTTTGGGTCGAGCCGACGTTGTGAGCCAGATGTCGCGGGATGCTATCGTCGATTTCGTCGACGCGAATTATGGCGGTGGCCAAATGACCTTCGCCGCTGCTGGTAATGTTGATCACGATGCCCTGGTTGCCAGTGTTGAGGCCAGTTTTGGCGGTCTTCCGAACCGAACACCCGCCGCTGTTCAACCTTCCAGGTATGCTGGTGGTGAGCATCGAGAGGAGCGTGACCTGGAACAGGTGCATCTGATACTGGGTTTTCAGGGCACCAATTTCCATGATCCGGATTTTCACGCTCAGCAGGTACTCTCCATGCTGTTGGGTGGCGGTATGTCGTCGCGCCTTTTTCAGGAGATCCGTGAGAAACGGGGGCTGGTCTATTCGATCTATTCCTTCACGTCGGCCTATCAGGACAACGGTTTACTCGGCATCTACGCCGGTACGGGCGAGGGTCAGGTCGCCGAGCTTGTGCCGGTGGTCTGTGAGGAATTAGCAAAACTTGCCGAGGCGGATCTCGAGGCCGAGGTCATCCGTTCGCGGACCCAGCTCAAATCGGGTCTGTTGATGAGCCGCGAGACAACGTCGAACCGATGCGAGCAGGTGGCGCAGCACATGCTGGTCTATGGCAGGGTCATGCCGGTGGATGAGATTGTCGCCAAGGTCGACGCGGTTGACGCGGAGTCCGTACGACGGGTCGCGCGGCTGCTACTCGATTCTAAGCCCACTCTGACAGCTATTGGCCCGCTCTCGCATCTTGAATCATATGACGCAATCTGTGGGCGTTTAAGCTAGGGAATTTTTGATCTTATCCATGGGGAGTTTCAAACGCGCTTGCGCGCGTGGCTCCGTATTGTGCAAAATGTAAGAATTGCTGGGTTAATCGGTGAGGCAGCGTGGTCCTGACTTTTTTTCCGCCGGCGCGCGCCGAGCCTAAGATTACGCTGCCCAGGCTCTACCTGCGTCCGCCGCGGCGAGCCGATTGGGCGGATTGGGCGGAGTTGCGCGGCGAAAGTCGTGAGTTTCTGGTGCCGTGGGAACCGGCCTGGTCGGATGACGCCTTGACCAAGTCCGCCTTCCGCCGGCGACTTTCCCGTTATGCTGAGGATTGGAGCCGTGATCTCGGCTACTCCTTCTTCATTTTCAGGCGAGTCGACGACATGATCGTGGGCGGTATCAGCATCGCCAATGTCCGGCGCGGTGTCGCCCAAACCTGTTCCTTTGGTTATTGGATGGGCAAGCGTTATGCTCGAAATGGTTACATGACCGAGGCAGTGCACGGCGCCTGTGGTTTCGTTTTTGATCAGTTATCCCTTCACCGTGTCGAGGCGGCCTGTCTGCCGAGTAATGAGCCGAGCAAGGGCGTGCTCTGTCAATCCGGGTTTCGCTATGAAGGTCTCGCCAAGCGATATCTGAAGATCAACGGTACCTGGCAGGATCATATGCAGTTCGCTCTGCTGCGCGAGGAGTTTTACCCGAACCTTGGCGATTAGGCGCGCCGCGCAT
Source organism: Alphaproteobacteria bacterium (assembly GCA_028822575.1). The sequence continues at coordinate 1,603 of JAPKDN010000117.1, forward strand.
CTGTAACGCGATAACCGGTTCTGGAAGAACGGTTTCGTCTGGACCATCGGTGGACTCTGGTCGACCATTCTTTCCGAACTGTTCAGGAGCCCGACCATGAAAATCGATGACGTCAGCCTGACCCTTTTCAAATGGGATGACATTCCCACCACCAAATATCACGCCGGTTCGGGTAATTCCTCCGGCGAGACCACGCTAGGCTTGCTGACCGTCCGCACCGATGATGGGATCGAGGGCCATGCCTTTTTGGGCTCGGCCACTTTTAGCGCCGAGGTGGATTGCCGAGGTCTGACCCGAACCCTTAAGCCGATCCTGATGGACCAGGATCCGCTGGACCGAGAGCGCTTGTACCAGGCGATGTGGAAGCGCAACCGGACGACCACAACCCGCTCCATCGGGGCCGTGGATATCGCGCTCTATGATATCGCGGCCAAGGCGGCCGGTTTGCCGCTGTATAAACTCCTCGGCGGATATCGGGAATCGATCCCGGCCTATGCCTCCTCGGCGGTGCTGCCGTCGCGGGAGGCTTATGCGGAACAGGCGGTACAATTCAAGGAAGACGGCTGGGCGGCGTACAAGATCCATCCACCGGCGGTCTGGCGCGAGGATATCGAGGTTTGCCGGGCGGTCCGCGAGGCGGTCGGCGACGACTATGACATCATGCTCGATTCAACCTGGAGCTATACCTACGACCACGCGATCAAGGTCGGTCGGGCGATCGAGGAAATGAATTTTTACTGGTATGAGGACCCGCTGGCCGATGACGACCTGATGGGCTGTATCAAACTACGCGAGAAACTATCGATCCCGCTGATGGCGACGGAGTACTCCCCCGGCGGCTTCACCAATTACGTACCCTGGATCCTCAACAAGGCGACGGACTATCTGCGCGGCGACGTGGCGGTGAAGGGCGGAATAACGGCATTGCTCAAGACGGCGCATCTCGCCGAGGCCTTTGGGATGAATTACGAGATCCACCATGGTGGCAACTCTCTGAACAATTGGGCTAATCTGCACGTCATCCTGGCGATCAAGAACACCACCTATTTCGAGGTTTTGTTGCCATCTGGCGCGCAGAAATACGGCATCATCGATGATTTGACGCCGGATTTCTCGGGCATGATCCACGCACCGACCGAGCCTGGTTTGGGGGCGAAGATCGATTTCGATTTGATCAAGGCGAAGACGGTCGAGGTGTTGCGGTAAGAGGTTGGTGGCGGCGGTCTGCCCACACGCGTCATGGGGCACCTGACCCGTGAAGACCCGGTTTCGGTTTATAGGGACCCCAGCCCTCGTTCGGTTCGCCTAACCCCATCGAAAGACGGGGAGGCGAACCTTTGTGCAACAAAACCAGATGGCCTTCAGCCGGCGGCGACGGAGTAAATGTCCTTTACTTCGCCCGGAAGCGATATTTCCGCCCAGGTCTCGCCACCATCGGTGGTGCCGAAGATCTCACCGTTATAGCGGGCGCCGATATAGACCTGATCGGGGTCGGAAGTGTGCAGGCCGACGGACATGATCGTGCCATGTACCTGGACCTTGTCGAAGCGATGCCAACTCTCGCCACTATCGGTACTCCGATAGACGCCGCCATCATGGCTCGCGGCGGCGACGGATAGCGCCGAGTAGAGCGTGTTCGGGTCATGCGGCGAGGCTTTGACGTCACGGCCATAGGTGGTCGGAGAAAACCGCTTCATCTCCATGTCCTCCCAGGTTTGGCCGCCGTCACGGGTGCGAAACAGGCCCATACGGCAGGCGATGATCGCGGCGTCCGGGTCGCCCTGGCTGATGGTGATCGCGTGACCGTCCAGCATGCCCTCGGCGTTGGTTTCCTTCTGAACGATCTGGCTACGCAGATGCGGCAAATCGGAGAGCCGGATCAGATCATCGGTCAGATCCTCCCAGCTTTCGCCGCCATCCATGGTCCGCATGGCGCCGGCGATCTCTAGCGCCGCGTAAATCTCGTTCGGTTTGCCGGGTGTTTGGGCCATGCGCATGACCCGAGGCTGGAACGGCCCCTTGCAGCGTTCCTCGATGCCCGGGTTCGGCAGCTTGCGCCAGCTTTCGCCGCGATCGTCGGAGCGAAAGACATTGATCGGCGAGGCGCCGGCATACATCCGGTCGGGATTATCGTCGGAGACAAGAAAGCTCCAGACCTGCATGCCTTCATCGGGGAAATCGGTGCGCTGAAAATTTTCACCATGGTCATTACTGCGCCAAATCCCGTCCGAGGTGCCGGCAAGTACCAGGCTCGGGTCAGCGGGGTGTACGAAGACCGAGAATGTTTCCAACGCGCTAAAGACATGTTGCCATTCGCCACCGGCGGTTGGACGACGAAAGATACCCACCTTGCCGGCCGCTTCGCGGCGGCCGACATAGCCGGCGAGGCCTACGTAGATGTTTGATTGAGACATGGAACCTCCAGGGTAATCCGGCAGCCAGGCAATGGCGCCGGATGGGTAGTGGCAAAATCAGGTTTTCATGTACTTGTCTGGCACGTCCATGCCCAGAAATCTCGCGGCGTTGAGGCCGAGGATCTTGGCGCGTTGGTCGTCTTTTAACATCGGCATGGTGCGCTCGATCGCTTCCGCTGAATGCGGCCAGGTCCCTTCGTGATGCGGGTAGTCATTGGCCCACATGAACTGGTCGACAAGGTTGTAACGTTCTGCCAGATGCAGGCCCGCCGGATCTTCCTGGAATGTCGAAAAGCCATGTGCGCGGAAGTAGTCGCTAGGCAGACCCTGAAGTTTTGGACGCACCCACATGTGATGCTTGCGATAGGCCTCGTCCATGGCGTCCAGCAGCCAGGGAACCCAACCGATGCCGGCCTCGACGGTGGCGAAACGCAGGCCGGGGAATTTCTCCAAAACGCCAGACGCGCAAAGGTTGGCCACCGGCTCGATGGTTGGCGAAAGGGAATGGCTTACATAGTTGATCACCGCCCCGCCATTGCCCCGGGCGGCCCGCGGGTCTCTTCCGGTCGAGACGTGAAAGGTGAAGGGCATCCCCACTTCCTCGATCAAGGCCCACATCGGGTCGAAATGCGGCAGATTATAGTTCACATGGTCGACGTCATGGCCGCCCCACATCGGTTTGCAGGGCATGGAGAGCACCCGGAAGCCCATCTTGGCCACGCGTTCGATCTCGGCCATGGTGCCTTCCAGATCGCCGGTGGCGACCGAGGCGACGGGTACCATGCTGTCCTTGTGCGGCCCGAACTGCTCCCAAGCCCAGTCGTTCCAGACCGCGCATTGCGCGTTGGCGAAGACCGGGTCTGGGGTGGCCCACATCGCCAGTCCCTTGTTTGGGAAGATGATCTCCATGTCGATGCCGTCTGCCGTGTTGTCCCTTAGCCGGTCAAGCGGGTCGGCGCCGGCCTTGGAGCGCACCCAATCCTCGCCCTCGAAGCTCATCACCCGAACCCGGTCGGGGCGATAACCCTCGCAATAGCGCCACTGGACGCCCTTTTCGTCGGTGATGATCCTGGGTACCCGCTCGCGATATTTAGCGTCGATCCGTTTCTCCCACAGATCCGGCGGCTCGTTGGCGTGACAGTCGGTGGAGACCATGAAGTATTTGTTCGCGTCATCGGCGCGCGAGGTGCGCGACCAACCTTCACGGCCAGGAGTTTCCAGGCGCCAAAAATTCGGTTCGTTGATAGGGGTTTCGGCTAGATCTGCCATGGCTTGTCTCCTTGTCGCGTATCGCTTGCCCAGCGTGTCAGAATCGCCGCCACTGAACCAGTGTATAGGGATTATCGCGGTCGTCATGGGGCTCGAACACCGCCTCGACCTCGGCACCGATCGGCACCTCCTGCTTGGGATCGCCCAAAAGATTGCCGATCATTCTGATGTTGTCGGCGCCGGGCAGCTCCACCAACACGACGATGTAGGGGCCATGATCCTTGAGGGCCGGGTGGACCGGATGCCAGACGCGCTCCCAACTGTAGATCCGTCCCTTGCCCTCGACCTTCGTCCAATCCAAGTTGAAGGAGTGGCATTGATGGCAGATCCATTCGGGGCCCCAGACCCATGTCTGGCATGCTCGGCAGCGCTGAACCATGAGCGCGTCGCGCCGGGTACCCTCCCAATAGGGTGTCGACAGCCCGTCGCTTTCCGGTGTCGGCGCCGGCATGCCGTGTGGCAGATAGGTCGTCATACCGTCGCCTCCGAGCCGAGGATGAGGCTGGAGACCGGCGTTACCATCGGACCGGCGATCACCATCGACACATCGACCTTTGGCACTTGCCGGGTTGAGATCCCGCGCAGTTGGCGCACCGCCTCGATCTGCAGCTCCAGGCCATGCATGTAGCATTCCGCGAGATTACCGCCGCTTGTGTTGAGTGGGAGTTTGCCATCCGGGGCCGTCAGGTTCTCCGGCACCAGGAAGTCATTGGAGGCCTCGGGCGGGAAAAATCCATGCTCGACCAGGCTCATCAGCACCCCGCCGGTGAAATTCTCATAGCTCTGTAATACATCCACGTCGTTCGGTTTCAACTCGGCCATGTCGTAGAGGTTCGGCGCGACGCTGGCGAAACTGGAACTGGCATAGTTGGGCGCGTTGTGGCTCGGCGCGGCGCAGCGGTGGTCGGAGCCGGCGGCGACACCCAGAAGGTAGCTTGGCTTGTGTGGTAGGTCCTTGGCCCGGTCCGCCGGCACCACGATCAGGGCGGCGGCGCCGTCATTTTCCATGCAGCAATCGAAAAGCCGCCAAGGTTCCACGATCCAGCGCGAGGCGTCATAGGTCTCCGCGTCCAGTGGTCTTCCGTGCATTACGGCGCGTGGGTTGAACTGGGCATGGTGATACGAGGCAAGCGAGATCGCGCGGAGCGCTTCCTGCTCGACGCCATGGTCCTTCATGAAACGCATGCATTTCATGGCGTAACGCTGACCGGGTGACATCAGTCCATAGGGTGCCTGCATGGCCATGTCACCGGAGATCGTCGGGCTGGTCGGGCCTTGGCCGAAGCGGGCGAACTGGCCCTGTGCGAGGGCACGGAATACCACCACACAATCGGCCATGCCGGTCGCCACCGCCGCTGCCGCGTTGCCCACGGCCGCGGCACCGCCGCCGCCGCCGCCGCCCCATTGCATGTTCGAGAACCTGAGCTCCTTGGTGCCGAGCGCGGCGGCGATGCGGGACGGGTCGCTACGGTCGTTACTGTAGGATGCGAATCCGTCGATATCGCGCGGATCGATGCCGGCGTCCTTGGACGCGTTCAAAATAGCGGTCAACGCCAACTTGAACTCGGAATCGGGTGCCTGACCGTGTTTGTAGTAGAGGGTCTCGCCAATTCCGGCGATCGCGACCGTACCGCGCAGGGTGCGCTTGCCCATGAATACCCCCAGGGAAAACTGTTCCAGGGTAAGTGTCGACCCAGTCCGGTCGAGGCGTCAAACGGTTCCGGTCATCATCACATGGGCGAACGTCTTTGCTCTTCCCGGTCTGGACGACCCCCCCGCGTTAACCGCAAGATAGACGCCTTGGCAACTTCCTTGGCCGTTCCGGAGGACGAGACGTGGATATCATCGTTGAACCCCTTACCGAGACCTTCGTCGCCCGCGTGAGCGGCGTGGATTTGATCAACGGGCTTGATGACCAGCTTTTCGGGCAGATCAGAAAGGCGTTCGAGGAACACGGCATATTGGTCTTCCACGACCAGCCCATGGACGACGATCAGCAGGTTTCGTTCAGTGAATACTTTGGTCCCTTGGAACGCACGATCAGTGCCAGCCCCACCGCCGGGACGGCTTTCGCCCGACAGTCCAATATTGATATCAATTCGGGCGAAATCATCGAAAAAACTGATCGTCGGATGGACTATCAACGTGGCAATTATCTCTGGCATGCCGACAGCACATTCAAGGAGACGCCGTCACTGTGCTCGATTTTAAGCGCCCGTGAGGTGCCGCCAGTCGGTGGGGCCACAGAGTTTGTTTCGACCCGAGCGGCTTTCGAGGCCTTGCCACCTGATCGTCAAAGTGAACTGGAAACTCTGGTAGTCGAGCATGACCTGCTGCGTTCCCGACGTGATATTGGGTTTCATTTTACCAAGGAAGAAGCCGCGAGAACGCCTCCCGTCCGTCATCCCCTAGTGCAAAAAAACCCGGAAACGGGCCGCAAATCCATGATGATTGGCGCTCATGCCTCGCATATCGTCGATTGGCCGTTGGAGAAGGGGCGGGCATTGTTGGCCGAGTTGCTGGATTTGGCTACAGGGCCCAAGGCGGTCTATCGCCATGAATGGCGCACGGACGATCTCATCATCTGGGACAATCGCGCGGCGCTACACCGGGCTACCCGCTACGACACTCAAACGCATCGCCGTCTAATGCAGCGGACCACGATCTCGAACCCGAACGCCCCTCGCGCCTGACAACCAGGCCAGTATGGGGGGCAGTCCCTATCCCATATGCTGTTGAGCTCCACGTTGCGTTTGCCAACCTCGACCCAGTTTTGGAGGTCCAGGAATGCATTGAGCGGACCAGGGTCCGGCGTATGCATTCCCTTTCCATCATGGCGCCGGACTTGGCGTACCGATTCTCCGCTTATGGGATCACTGGGAGATAAAGCAGGATGTGATCAACCGCGCGATGCAACGCCTGCTCTCCGCCGA
>JAPKDN010000118.1 GCA_028822575.1 Alphaproteobacteria bacterium
ACTATGCCGACCGGGTGAACCAGCTTCCACTGGGGGTGGTCGGTGTTGCCATCGGCACGGCTCTGCTGCCGACCCTTTCGCGCCAGATTCGTGCTGGCAAGGATAGAGAAGCCCAGGATAGCCAAAACCGTGGTTTGGAGCTCGGCATGCTCCTGACTTTGCCCGCGGCGGCTGGTCTAATGGTGCTGGCTCGCCCAATCGTTCAGGTCCTTTTCGAACGCGGCGCGTTCAGCCCCGAGGCGGCTGACCAGACGGCGCTAGCCCTTGCCGCCTACGCAGCCGGCCTGCCGGCCTTCGTTTTGATCAAGGTGTTTCAGCCAGGATTCTTTGCGCGCCAGGATACTAGGACGCCGGTGAAAGTCGCAGCCTTCGCGGTCATCTTGAACCTAATTTTGAATCTAATACTGATGCAATATTACGCCCATGTGGGCCTAGCCATGGCCACGGCAATTTCTGCCTGGGTAAATGCGGCGGCCCTGGCCCTGCTGCTAAACCGGCGCGGCTATTATAGCATCCACAATCGGGCCACTTCCCGTGTTGCGCGCACCCTGGCGGCCAGCGGGGTGATGGCTCTTGGTCTGCTCACCGCTACAGAGCCCTTGTGGGAATGGTTGAATGGCACCAATCTTGAAGCCGCTGTGGCGCTTGGGTTATTGGTCATCGGTGGGATAGTTATATACGTTATCTCCGCTGGACTATTTGGCGCCATCCGGTTCGATGAACTGCGTGAAACCCTTCGACGCAGAGTCGGAAAATCCTGAGAGCGAGTCGACGGCGACGGGCATTCGGCCCGCAAAAGCTTGACCGGAACCGCCGCCGCGGCGATAAGTTTGGCAATCGATAATCCAACAAGGGTCATCCACATGAAGCGGATCTTCTCGGGCATTCAGCCCTCGGGAAACCTGCAGCTCGGCAATTATATCGGCGCGATCCGGAATTGGGCGCGGATGCAGAAAGAGTATGAGTGTATCTTCTGCGTCGTCGACTTGCATGCCATCACCCTACCGCAGGACCCCGAGGCAATGCGTCGGGCGACTCGCGAGGTTGCGGCGGGTGTTATCGCCGGTGGAGTGGATCCCGAAGAATGCATTATTTTCAACCAAAGCCAGGTTCCGGAACATGCCGAACTGTCGTGGATTTTAAATTGCGTTGCCCGCATAGGCTGGGTGAACCGGATGACCCAGTTCAAGGACAAGGTTGGCAAGGACCGCGACGGGGCGTTCGTTGGACTTTATACCTATCCGGTTCTGCAGGCCGCGGATATACTGGCTTATAAAGCGACGGACGTGCCGGTTGGCGAGGATCAGAAACAGCATATCGAGCTTTCGCGCGATATCGCCCAGGCTTTCAATTCCATGTTCGGTGTCGATTTCTTTCCTTTGCCGGAACCACGTATTCAGGCCGAGGCGGCGCGGATTATGAGCCTCCGCGATGGAACCAAGAAGATGAGCAAGTCGGATCCATCGGAAAATTCCCGCATCAACATGACCGACGGTCCGGATAACATCGTGCAGAAAATTCGCCGCGCGAAGACCGATCCAAAGCCGCTGCCGGAAACCGTTGAAGGCCTCGAGGGGCGGCCGGAAGCCACCAATTTATTGACCATTTTCGCGGCGCTCTCGGATCGCTCTATTGAAAGCGTAGTTGCCGAGTTCGCAGGCAAGGGATTCGGAGATTTCAAGGGAGCGCTCTCGGACCTCGCTGTCTCCACTTTGGGCCCGATTGGCGACGAGATGCAGCGGCTAATGGCGGCTCCCGACGAGGTCGATATTATCCTCGCGCGGGGTGTCGAGAAGGCGCGCACCATCTCCCAACCGATCGTCCGCGAGGCCCAGGACATCGTGGGTTTCCTTAGGCCGTGATCCGGTGGCGACGCGTCTCGCCTTTCTGATCACCGAGGATTGGTATTTTCGTCAGCATTTTCTGGCACTCGCTATCGCAGCGCGCGACGTCGGGTATGATATCCATGTATTGTGCCGAACCGGTGAACGCGGTTCGGGCGCGGCTGAGTCTATCCGAATGGCTGGACTCAGCTTGCATGAAATACCTTTCGCGCGTTCTGGGCTGAACCCGATCAAGGATCTGTCGACGCGCCGCCGGATCGCCGAGGCCTTCAGGACATTGAACCCGGATATTGTCCACAATATAGCCTTGAAACCCATCATCTATGGCCAGGCGGCTGCGCGGTCGGTTGGGATCCCGGCACGGGTCAATTTTCTCCCTGGATTTGGCCATGTATTCACATCGGACTCTTTGAAAACGCGTCTGCTACGACCTTTGATTTCTTTTGCTCTTTCGCGCGCATTGGCAGGAGAAAATATTGGCCTGATGGTTATGAATCAGGATGATAGGGCGGAAATTGCGGCACTTGCCGGGGTGGTGGCATCCCGAGTAACCGTGCTGCCCGGCACAGGCGTCGATCTGAACCGGTTTGAAAAAACCCCTGAACCCGATAGCCCCCTAGTGGTTACCTATGTCGGTCGATTTTTGCGCGACAAAGGTCTGAGAGAATTGGTTGAGGCTGGCCGGCTGTTGGATCGACGCGGAGCAAACGTAAAGATCCGCCTCGTTGGCGCCCCCGACCCGAGTAATCCGGCCAGCATCGGCGCGAGTGAACAAGCGGCATGGGAAAAAGAAACCTTCATCGAGATCCTCCCTTGGACCGACGACGTGGCCTCAGTATGGCGTCGGTCTCACTTGGCGGTACTGCCCTCGTATCGCGAGGGGTTCGGCATGAGCCTAGTCGAGGCAGCGGCTTCCGGCCGCGCCTTGATCGCGACGGACGTGCAAGGGTGCCGAGAAGCCGTGCTCGATAGAAGATCTGGTATTTTGGTACCTCCTAGAGATCCGGTCTCGCTTGCCGGCGCGATCGAAACCCTCGCATTTGATCCAGCGCTTCGTCGGCGTTTCGCGGCTTCGGCCCGCCGGGACGCCGAGGAACGCTTATCATCGGAGTGCATAAACCAGCAAGTCCTGCACTTGTATGACGGCGTTTTGAGAAGTGGGCGGGCGTATCGGTGAACCCGCCGTCAATGAACGACCACCGTGCTCCCCTTGATCCCGGCCCCTTTTACTGCCACATATGTGGGGATCGTTTCATCCCGACCAAGGCCGGGCGAAGGAGCCAGACATGTTCATACAGACTGAGGAAACCCCCAACCCGGCGACCATGAAGTTCCTGCCGGGTCGTGATGTTCTTCCCGGCGGTAGCGTCGATTATCGCTCGGAGCAGGAAGCCGGCAAGTCCCCGCTCGCTCAGGCATTGTTCAACGTCGATGGAGTGGTCGGGGTATTTCTGGCCGATGACTTCGTCACCGTCGCGAAGCGGGATGATAAGGACTGGCATTTGATGAAACCGGGTATTCTCGGCGTGATCATGGAACATTTCACCGCTGGACGGGACGTTATTCTGTCGGATACCCCCGACGGTGCCGGAGACGGAATTGACGACGACGACGACGAGGTCGTCTCGCAGATCAAGGAATTGCTTTATACCCGGGTGCGACCGGCGGTCGCCCAAGACGGCGGTGATATCGTCTTCGAGGGATTTGATGATGGCGTGGTTACCCTGCAGATGCGGGGTGCCTGCGCAGGATGTCCAAGCTCGACGGCTACCTTGAAGATGGGCATCGAAAACATGCTTCGTCACTACATACCAGAAGTCCGCGAGGTCCGCGCGTCGGGGATGTTTTAACCTTTGAGCCGAAACCTTCCGCGGCTGAACATTGGCCGGGGTGACCTATAGGGAACCATAGACCGTGGGCCCCAGCATCAGCGGACAATCGAAGCTGGTTGATCGAGGCCTCGTCGGATTTTTGGCGATACTTTTCGTTGCCGCTGAGGTTGTGGGATTGTTGGTCCCGACGAGCGATTTCGACTTTATTCCGCCTCGTATCGAATCCCCGACCTCGACCAACGTTTTGGATGAACTTGACCCGACATTAAGAATTGCTGTCGCTCGAGTAAAAACGACCAAAGCACTTCGTCAGTTGCTGGAGCGCGCCGCCTTCGATCTGCAAGCGATCCGCGGGCGCGTCACGGCAGTGCCCTCGGTTTTTCTAGCCGCGCTTCCACGAGATCTAAGTTCCGTCGGTACGGTTCAAGATCGCAAGGAACTGTTTATTGGCATCGTGCTGCCCTTGATCTTGCAACAGAACGCCGTAATTCTTGAACGCAGATCAGGCCTGGAGCGTCTCGCCAAAATATCGGTTTCCGCGCTTTCATCGGCGGAGCGGTATTGGCTCCTCAGGTTGGCCCAACATTACCGGGTTATCGAACCCGATGTAGGGCTGGATGGCTGGTCTTTGGCAGAACATGAGCGCCTTTTGCGCCGGGTTGACGCGGTGCCCGTATCGCTAGCGCTCGCTCAGTCGGCGGCGGAAAGCGGTTGGGGCACGTCCCGATTCGCCCGAAACGGCAACGCACTTTTCGGGCAATGGACATGGGATGAAGGATCCGGCCTCGTTCCGAACGAACGCGAAGAAGGTCGGGCTCATGCTGTCCGGGCATTCCCCGGGCTCGCGACATCCGTTCGAGCCTATACCCACAATTTGAATGTCAGCCATCACTACGAAGCTTTTAGACGCGCCCGTGCGCTCCTCCGCCTCACCGGTGCGCCACTTGGTAATCGGGGCCATGCGCTGACTGGATATCTTGAGAAATATTCAGAGGAGGGCCCGGTTTATATCGAGAAAATCCGCTCGATTATTCGCGTAAACCGGTTCGGTGATTTCGAACCTGCTAGGTTGGGCAAGACGGCCAACAGCCCCCTAATCCCCACGCCTTCGGGCAGTTGATCCGAAAGACCTCGATCAGCGGGGAACGATGAATTGGATTCCGAACCATCGCCATCGATTCTCTGGGCCAGGCATCGTGCAATTGACGCGTGAACGTCCTGGCGGGAATGGTTCTTGAAAGCGGACTTCGACGCGTTGCTCGAGACGCTCCAGGCGCACCTCGCCTGCGTTCGAGGCGAAACAGGCGAGGCCTTGAAGTTCAGAGACCCCCCGCGCGATGGTGAAACCAAATGCTGGTGGGTTGTCCCCCAACACCGGATTAGCTGGGAGTATGTCGGTGACGGGCAAAGGCAGCGCATTGGCGATCAAGCGAAACCGATCTATCCCACCAAAGCGCTCGTTCAATGCAAAGCGTGGAAGAGCGAAACCATCGAGTACAGTATGCATCACACCGGAATTTTGCGCGAACGCCGCCTTGAAACCTCGGTCGATAACCAAGCCCCGGATATCCGGATTGAACTCACCAAACGGATACGCGAACAACAACGGTCGCTGCCCAAGTTCGGCCACGAACCGGGCACTCGAACCATCTAGCTCTCTTTTGACCGCTTCCAAGGAAATAGCCGGTAAATGTGGATGGGATTTAGTCTGGTTGCCAATTATCACACCGGCCTTGGCGAGCTCTCGGATTTGATCCCATGTCATATAACCTGGGGCCGCGCGGTCGACCGGGTCTGTCGCCACAAACAAGGTAAAAGGCAATTTCGCGTCCCGTAGACGCGGCCATGCTTCCTCATAAACCGACGTATAGGCGTCATCAATGGTGATCCCGACAGTTCTGTCCGGCAGGGTCTCGCCACGACCGACCTTCGCCACTATTTCGGACACTGCCATGACCGTATAACGTCGTTTCCGCAATTCCTCGAGATGTGCCTCGAATTGATCCATTTTTATATTGGTGGACGGATGGTCAGCTTCACCGAAGCGGTGGTACACGAGAATCACAGCTGAGGATTCTTGGGCCTCCGCTCGCGCCGCACTAAGCAGTCCGCCAGCGCCCATCGTGAGCCATACAGCTACCGCGGCGGCCAAGGTTTTGGCGCCAAGCCAGTTTAGATTTCTTTGTCTCGCCATCTCTCGATCCGCTAGAGGGGACACATGATCCGAACTTGAAGTATACATGGATCATGGTACTTCGATCCACTTTCTTGAACAAGTTCCCGTCGTCGGCAAACTGGGCCATCTCGTTAGGCTTTTGGACGGGGCTGACATGTTAATGCTCGCTATCGACTGTTCGAGCACGTCTTGCTCGGTGGCCGTCACGCGCGACATGATTTTCCTGTCCGCAGAAAACGCCCGGATGGATCGGGGCCACGCGGCGGCACTCCCCCCTATGATCGCCAAGGCCTTGAAAGCCGCTGGCCAAACCGCGCGGGATCTCGACGCGATTGCTGTATCTACCGGTCCGGGCTCTTTCACGGGCCTAAGAATTGGGATGGCGGCGGCGAAAGGTCTCGCTCTCGCGCTGGACCGCCCCTTGATTGGCATTTCCTGCTTCGATTCCGTCGCCCGTTCAGCGACACGATTGATTGGTGATAGCGGGGCTGCCTTCGATATTCTTGTCGTAGCGCTCGCTAGTAAGCGAGCGGAAATATTCATTCAGGGACGTGACTATCAAGGTATCGAGATCATCCCGGGTCAAGTCCTGACGCCCATAGGATTCGATGAGGCTTTCGGAGCATCAATCGGGGAGGACGCCCGTTTACACATCGTTGGCGAGGCGGCAAGAACTCTCGGGGACGCGCTCCAGCAACCCAATTCGCTATGCCGCGCCACGATTGCGTTCGGACCCGAGGAGCCTCCGGACGCGGCAGATATTGGTATTCTGGCCCAAGAGATGCTCCCGCGTCGTCCGCTAACACACATTTCTTATGAAACGGGCCTATCCCCAATCTATATGCGCCCGCCAGCAAGAAAGGCGCCATAATCGTGAAAGCAACTTTATCCCCTGGCGAAGCGCGCCTGATTACCGATGGAACTGGACCGGTGCCCGCGCAGATCGCGAAACTACAAGTTCGACGCCTGGGAATGGATTGGCGAGAGTCGGACATTCGGGACATGCTGCGATCCGGCGCGATAACTGGTCTAGCAAGGATTTCATACCGTCGCGGCGCGCCCCACCTTTTGGACGGCTATATTTTGTTCAGAACCATGGCGGATGAGGGAGAAATTCTTTCCTTCGCGGTGCGTCCCCAATCAAGACGTCGGGGATGCGCGAAAGATCTTCTAGGGCAAGTGTTGTCATTCATGCGTAATAAACATGTTAAACAGATTTTTCTTGAAGTCAGCACAGCGAATCGGGCGGCTATCGCGTTCTACGCGAATACTGGTTTCAAGATTTTTAGCGTCAGACGGAGCTATTATGCGTCAAACAATGGCGATAAACACAACGCATTGGTCTTGGGAATGGTGGTTCCGGGACCACGAATTTGGCGGATGCAAGGAAAAATAATGGTGCGACATCGGCTTAAAAATGGCATTTAACGTTTGGAAAAAATCGCCAATATACTGATTTTATGGAGATTATAAAAATTGACACTCCGGCCCACCTGATATGGAGAAGGGTTCCTTCCCAGAGGATGGCTTATTTATTTTATAATTAAAAAAATGTATTTAAAAAAATATGAAAATGATCAGTATTATATTAATAAAAAGACGATATTGCCCTCAGGAAAATTAATCAAAATAGTTAGGCTGTTGAAAAATATAAACGCAGAATTAAAACAACAATAAAAAAGAACATTACAGGTTGTAACTTTAATCAACCAACAATTTTTTATGTTGCTTTTGCAATTTATTTGCCATAAGAGAACTTTAGATGTTGGCGCGCTTTAAATGGGACTGATCAATGGTTGCGGATGTAGAAGAAAACGATAGAATAGAGCATACTGTGGAAGTTGTTTCGGCCTATGTGTCAAATAACAGTGTTTCCTCGGAAGATCTGCCGCAACTGATCAAGCAGATCTATGCGGCATTGGCGGGTTTGGACATTGCAGAACTGTCAAAACCGGTAACCCCGAAGCCTGTTGTGCCGATTAACAAGTCTGTTACTCCTGACTACATAATTTGTCTTGAGGACGGTAAGCGGCTCAAAATGTTGAAACGCCATCTCAAGACGGCGTACAACATGACACCAGAGGAATATAGAGAGCGATGGGGGCTTCCGGGAACCTATCCAATGGTTGCGCCCAACTATGCCAAACAGCGTAGTAAATTGGCGAAGCAAATCGGCCTCGGAAATTCTGGGCGACGTAACCGGCCCGCTAGTGGTAAAAATTGATATTTGAGCCTTCCATTAGGTTTTTGATGTTTTGCAAGCGTAGCAATTTCGCGGGATCGGCAGCGGAATTAACATCAGCTTGACCTCCGAGGACTGTAACCGCCTGGTGGTGATTGTCGGTGACCGCAACGTCGCCCAGA
>JAPKDN010001005.1 GCA_028822575.1 Alphaproteobacteria bacterium
GTTCGCCATCCTTGACGTCGGCAACTGGACAAAGACGTACCTTACTTGTCATAGTGTTTCGCAATCCTTTGAAATAATTGATATGACAGCCATTTTGGAGGCCCCTTACTGGAGAGGGATATCCATGCCGTACCCCTGGGCCTCATTGCCGTGGCCGAAAATATCGCGGGTGTAGAATTCCTGCTGGGCTGGCGCCTTGCGAGCACCCCAACCAAATTCCCACAACCAGCCGGACGGGTTGGCGCAGTAGAAGGTGAGGGCCAAATCGTTGGCATGTTTGCCAAGCTGAAGCGCGACATCGATCTGCCGCTCGCGCACGATGTCGTGAGCGAGCCCGAGGTCGTCCAGTTCGGTATATTCAAACATCAGATGGTTGATGCGCTTCTCCATCGGGCCGAGGCCGAAGGCGACCGAGTGCTGCCGTTCGTTGCAATGCATGAAGTACGGCATGGCAACCATGCCGTTGGGCAGGTGCAACTGGTATTCAACCGATCCGCGCAGCCCCAACAGGCGGTAAAACGCGGCTGCGGCTTCGACATCGTCTTGGCGCAGGATGCAGTGACCGATCCCTTCCGACCCGGTGACGAATTTGCCGAACATGGGGCGTCCGGGATGGAAAGGCTTGTGGGCATCCACTTGCGGGCCGAAGAAGATTTCGGTGGGGTTTCCACCGGGATCGGTCAACTTGGCCAGGCCGAGCACGCGGCGCTCGCGGGCTTCGGCTTCGCTCGCCACAGTCACTGCTACCCCGGCGTTGGTCAGCTTTTCAACCATTGCCTCGAACTCGGTCGGATCGCCAAGCCGCCAGCCCATATAGGCCAGATCGTCAGTGTCGCCTTTGATAAGTGCAATGCGATGATGCCACAGATCCATCCGGAGATAGATCCGATCACCCTCACCTTCGTCGACGACTTCCATTCCGGCAACCTCGGCTGCGTAGGCTCGCCACGCATCGAGATCTGTCACTGACATGCCCAGATATCCAAGTTCGGTGACCGATGACATTACCTGATTCTCCCAAAATTGCCGCCTTTTGGCGCTCTGTCAGGCATGCTCGACGACGCTAAACATGCGGCTTCGGCTACCAGATTCGAGAAATTTCCTAGTCGAATGTTTCGCAGGGTGCAATACGTTGCACAAAATAAATTTTAGCGGTAGGATTCGGCTGTCTGCGATTGGCTGGTCGATTCGACGATAGGCGATTGGCGTACAGGTAACCGTTCAACGACCGGTTTCGGTAATGGCAGCGGGGCCAAGTGATCGCAGAAGCGACGTCGGGCCAAGAGGAAGATGCGGGAGAGACAGGTAATGAACGCGAAAGAACAACTGGTGGGGCGTATTGCCAACCTGCAGGTCCTGCGGGGGCGACTGCAATCCTGGTTGGCCAAGGATAAAACGCGCGGCGTCTATCAGGTAGATCGTGCAGCTTTTACCGACCCGGAAATGTTTGAGCTTGAGGTAAAGTACGTTTTTGAACGCAACTGGGTGTTCGTAGCGCATGAAAGTCAGGTCGCTAAGCCCAACGATTTCATCACAACAAAAATCGGCAGGGTGCC
>JAPKDN010000119.1 GCA_028822575.1 Alphaproteobacteria bacterium
GGAGAAACATACCGCCGGCTTTATCGGCCTCTTCCGCTGCGAAAAGCGCCGAATAGGCATGTCCGAGATGCAGGTGCCCGGATGGGCTTGGCGCGAATCGGGTTACGGTTCTGTTCATTGCTGGTCGTTATCTCGGCTTGACGCGGATCATGGGTTCTCGGCAGTCTTGCGGCCAATAAAACGCCGGACAGTCGCTCGCCGCAATAGTTGATCGATAGGCTCCGGCAATCCAGTCTTCACGGGAGTAGTTTTCATGATGAATATAGATGGCCCGCGCCAAGAACCGTCCGACGGCAAACCCGCGCGAGCCCAGGTCATCTTGCTGCACGGCTATGGCGCCGACGGTAACGATCTGATCGGTCTGACTCCCTATTGGGCCAAGGAACTGCCGCATGTTGGCTTTGTCTCTCCACACGCGCCTTTCCCTTGCGAGATGTCGCCGATGGGCCGGCAATGGTTCAGTCTTGGCGACCGTTCGCCAGAATCAATGTTGGCTGGAACCCGCATGGCCGCCCAGGTCATCGACGGTTTCATCAATGACGAGATGCAGCGCCTGGGTCTCCCCGCGAGCAAGATTGCCCTTATTGGTTTCAGCCAAGGCACCATGATGTCGCTGTTCGTGGGTCCAAGACGGGAGGAACAGATCGCCGGTATTGTTGGGTTTTCCGGTCGCCTGGTTGGCCCCGAATTGATGGCGGCGGAGGTCAAGTCCAAGCCGCCGGTGACTTTGGTTCATGGCGAAGCCGACGAGATGGTACCCGCCGCGGCTCTCGGCCAGGCCGTCACCGGTCTTGAAGCGGTCGGCATTGATGTAGCGTCCGAAATGCGTCCCCATCTTGGCCATTCGATCGACGAGCAAGGCTTGAAAATTGGCCTGGAGTTCCTGAGGAATGTTCTGGGGGAATGATTTGGATGGATGCGAAGGGGCCAAAATCAAGCTGTAACAACATCTTGTTATAATATCCCAAAACACTGATGGGAGTTCGAGGTGTTTAGGGAGTTTCAAGGTCAACCAGCGGGTGACCCATCAAGATCTTGTGTCCAACCGGGTTATTTGCTTCACTAATACCGTTGATCGTCGAACTGGGAGCGTTCAAAGGAGAGTCAGGCCGTGTTATCCGTCGTGGAGGCCTCGCCGGCGCTTGTATTGAACGCCGATTTCAGACCGCTCAGCTATTTCCCGCTGTCGCTTTGGTCGTGGCAGGAATCGGTCAAGGCGGTGTTCCTCGACCGGGTGAATATCATCTCTGAGTACGAGCACGCCGTGCGTTCCCCCAGCTTCGAGATGCGGTTGCCCAGTGTCATTGCCCTGAAGGAATACGTGCCACAGTCGCGTCGCACGGCCTTCACGCGCTTCAACGTTTTCCTGCGTGACAGATTCTCCTGTCAGTACTGTGATGGGCGGTTGCCAACTCAAGAACTAACATTTGATCACGTGATTCCGCGCTCACGCGGTGGGGGGACGAATTGGGAAAACGTGGTTACGGCCTGCGGTGCCTGTAATTTGCGCAAGGGCAATAGGATGCCTGCCGTCGTGAAAATGTTCCCTCGGCACACGCCACGTCCACCGACCGCCCACCAGTTGCAGGAAAATGGTCGCGCCTTTCCGCCGAATTATCTCCATGAAAGCTGGCGAGATTTTCTGTATTGGGACATCGAGCTGGAGGAGGACGCTTGGGACTCGGCGCCAGCATTTTGAGGACGCACTCCCCAACACGTCACGGCTACGCCTGACCCTCTAGAGGGGTTTAGTGAGACCGATAAGTTTCCGGCGCGAATTTTGCGAAGGCAATCCCGATTGCGACGAGCAAAAAAGTTGAAAGATACAACGCGGATTCTGTGCCCTGAACGTCGACAATGAAGCCGAGCAGGATCGGCCCGACGACATAGCCGATATCGCCCAGCATCCGGAACAAACCCATCGCTGAGGCGTTCATGCCCGGTGGTGCGGAATCGGCCGCGTAGGCCGCCGGGGCGGAGCCACCGATCGACGACGCGACTCCCCACAACGCATTGGCGGCGGCGAAGGTCAGGAATGAATCGGCGACCGCGAACAACATGAATGACGCGCCAGTGATAATCGTCGCCGGAACGATTACCGCCTTGCGACCCCACCGATCGACGGCCATGCCGGCAGGGTAAACCGCCAGCAGGCCGAGCAGGCTACCCACGCCAAGCCCGATACCGATCTCGTAGTAATCAAGACCGACCCGAAAACTGCCGATAATCGGCACGATATTGAATAATCCGCCGGTCCGCGTCAGGGCGTTCGTCAAGGCTATTCCGCTGACCAGCATAAAACCGGTGTTACCCCATAGGAGAGCCAATTGCTGGCGCAATGGCGGCAGGCCCCCGCTCTTGGCCTCTTTTCCCTGGGCCAGATGTCGGGTCTCCTTGACCGCGAACAACGCCACGGCCCCCGCGATGAGACTGGCGGCGGCGCAAAACCAGAACGGCGCCAAAAGACCATAATTTTGGGCCAGAAAACCGCCAGGCAGAGGGCCAATGCCGACGGCGAAAATGAACGTCCCCTGATAAATCGAGATCACACGTCCACGGCGCTCTTTCGTGGTGATATCGGCCAGAACCACGGACCCGGTTGTTACCACCATGCCCGCGCCCGCGCCGGCGACGAAACGCGCGGCCATGAACTCCGGATAGGTGTCGGCGTAAACGCTCCAGAAATTTCCCGCCGCCGAGAGCAGGCCTCCAATCGCCAACGCCGGCTGGCGACCCCATTTATCGGCGATCTGTCCCGACGGAATCGCCATGACGAAGCGCGCGAGACCGTATACCGCGATTGCCATGCCGATGGCCGTTGCCGAAACGCCGAATGTCTCGGCGTAAAGCGGCAAGGAGGGCACCATGGCCCCGAAGCCGAGCTGATTGGAGAAAATCAGCACGCACATCGCTATCAGGACGCGGCGTTCAAAAGGCATGTTCAAGCGGTTTCGGCTTCGGGCGGGAAATCAAGCGTGGATGTACACCCTTGGCGCCGCCGCGTCACCGTCCCGCTCCTGAGATCATCGCCGGGTTGACGTTTTAGTCCTCGGCCCCGTCATCTTGGTGAACAGTGGGGTGAACGGTCGCCGCAGAATTTCGTCGTCCCCAGGCGCTTTTCCTCGATCAAGCTTCCACCGCCATCTTGGCACTTACATTCGCTTGCCGGCCGTCCAACCACCGTCGATCACCAGATTATGCCCAGTACAGAAACTGGCATCGTCGCTGGCGAGGAACAGCACCGCTCGGGCGATTTCCGAAGGCTCTCCCCAGCGGTTCATGGCGTGGATCTCCTTGACCTTCGCGGCCATCTCGGCGTCCTGAAAATATCGCTCGGTCAAGGGCGTGCGGATAACGCCGGGCCCCACCGCGTTGACGCGAATATCATGTGGCGCCAGATCCATCGCCAGTGCCTTGGTCATGCCAACTACCGCGTGTTTGGACGTCGTGTAGGCACAGCGTGCCGTCGCGGCCATGACTCCCAAGGTGGAAGCGGTATTGACGATGGCGCCGCCCTTGCCTTTGGCGATGCAATGCCGGGCAAAGGTCTGAGCCGAGATGAATACGCCGGTGACGTTGACGTCGATCACAGCCTGCCATTTATCCAGAGGCAAATCCTGTGCTGGCTCGATCTCGCGGATGCCGGCGTTGCAAAAGATCACGTCAAGCGAGCCCATCGCCTCGGCTGCGGCGTCGACCACCGCCTCCGTCTGGGCCTGGTCGGTGACATTAAGCTGGAAGCCAAAGGCCTTGCCGCCCTTATCGTTGATTTCACCCGCGACGCGGTTGGCTTGATCTAGATCTAGGTCGGCGATGGAGACGCTGGCACCCTCGGCGGCGAAATGAAAACCAGTTTCGCGCCCGATCCCGCCGGCCCCGCCGGTGATAATCACGCCCTTATTTTCAAAGCGCATCATGCAGTCCTCCCTGTAAATTGTTGATTGCCCAAAGCTTGGGGTCCGCTAGGGATCTGGTCAATCAAGGGACGGATGGATGGGGCGGGCAATGCCGCGTATCTCATCCGCATGCGGCTATCGTCCTGGTGCCCGTCGACAGTCCCTAAGCGCTCAACTAGGCTTCGCTACGTGGATCGTGATCCACGTAGCGAAGCGCGCGATGTTTTTAAACGGAGGACGCCCCTTTGCGTCAAATGACCCTTGTCGCCTTTCTTCAAGCGCAAAACTGCACCAATTTCGCGGCCTCCTGGCGGCATCCAGAATCGCGGGTCGATTCGACTTCGCCGGAATATTATCGCCACCTCGCGCGGGTTTTGGAGGCTGGAAAATTCCATGTTGGGTTCTTCGATGATCGCTTGGCTATGCCTGACATGTACGGTGGTAATCACGAGCATACGGTCGAGGGTGGTATCCGCTGCGTGAAAATGGACCCGGTCACGGTGCTAATGACGATGGGGATGGCGACGGAACGGCTCGGGCTCGGCTCGACCTATTCAACCACCTATTACGAGCCATTTCATGTGGCCCGGGTGTTCTCCACCTTGGATCTGATGAGCGAGGGCCGAGCGGCCTGGAACATCGTTACCTCACTCAATGACGGAGAGGCGATGAACATGGGCCGCGACGAAGTGCTGGAGCATGATCTGCGCTATGACCGGGCCGATGAATTCCTTGAAGTGGTCGTGGGCCATTGGAATTCCTGGGAAGATGACGCGATCCTCAACGACAAGGTGGGCAACCGCTTCGCCGATCCAAAGAAGATCCACCGGATCGATTACGAGGGTAAATATTATAAATCCCGCGGGCCCTTCACGGTACCTCGTTCACCCCAGGGACATCCGGTGCTTATTCAGGCCGGTCAGAGCGGCCGCGGCCAAAAATTCGCCGCGCGCTGGGCTGAGCTGGTGTTTGTCTCCTACCCAAATATCGAGACCGCTCGGGTTGAGTACAAGGCCTTCAAGGAAAATATCGCTAGCCACGGCCGCGACCCAGATAAGGTGAATGTAGCGGCGCTTGCCCATTGCGTTGTCGCTGAAACCCGCGCCGAGGCCGAGGACAAACGTGCTCTGATCGATACCTTGCCGACCGATTTGGATCAATTGTCGCTTCTGGCCGAGGCGCTGAACTTTGATTTTGCCAGTCGTGGCATCGACGAACCGCTGCGCGACGAGGACATGACGGGCATGCAGGGCATACAAGGCATCCGTGACCGGGTGGTCCAGGCCAGCGGTAAATCCAATCCGACGCCGCGTGAATTCATGAGGTTCAGCGGCCGCGGCCTGCTGCATCGACCCTGGGTCGGAAGCGGCAAGGACGTCGCGGATATCATGGAGGAATGGTTCACCACCGGCGCCTGTGACGGCTTCGTGGTGGCGGCGACACATGTTCCTGGTGCCTATGAGGATTTCGTCCAGTTCGTGGTCCCAGAGCTGCAGCGGCGCGGGATCTATCACAAGGATTACAAGGGCGCGACCCTGCGGGAAAATCTTGGGCTCGACTACCCGACCCCCGGCCATTGGAACCTGCAGATGCCGAGCGGCGGACACTAACCCACAGACCCAATGCCTAGCGTCGCCCCGGCGCACGCGGTGTCACATAATATAACGAACACGAAAAGGCCCCCGCGTCCGCGAGGGTGCCGGCGAAGAAGGAGACCCGACCATGCCAACCGTACAGGCAGACCGATTGATAGAGATCGCCGACAACCTTTTACAGGGCTCGGGAGCGCCGGCAGAAGAGGCGGCGACCGTCGCCCGCCATGTCATCGGCGCTAATCTGGCCGGCCATGACAGTCACGGCATCATCCAGATCCCGACTTATATTGATCGCGTCGACAAGGGCGATATCGGGCCCGGCGCCGAGTGGAAAATCGTCCAAGAATCGCCGACCACAACGGTTGTCGATGGTCATTGGGGCTTTGGTTACGTCGCCAATGAACGGGCGATGAAATATACTATCGAAAAGGCCGACAAGCAGAACATCGCGGCAGCGACGGTGTTTCGCCAAGGTCATATCGGCCGGCTCGCAGCTTATCCGATGATGGCGGCGGAGCGCGGGATGATCTCGATGATTACCGCTGATTCTGGTCGTGGACCCAAGCACGTTGCGCCGTTCGGTGGGATGGAGAAGCGTCTCGGCACCAACCCGATTTCGATCGCTATGCCATCTGATCTGGATGGGCCGTTCTTCATCGACATGGCAACGTCATCGGTCGCGGCGGGCAAGATCAACCTGGCTCTGGCTCGCAATTCCGACATCCCTGAGGGTTGGATCCTCGACAAAAATGGCCAAGCAACAACAAACCCGGCCGACTTCAAGGCCGGCGGTCCCCTTCTTCCGCTGGGTGGGACCGAGGGCTATAAGGGCTACGGCCTGTCGGCGATGGTCGAGATTTTCTCGGGCATTCTGACCGGGCTTGGCCATGGGGTGGAGCCGACGGGCAAGCACAATGATGGCTGTTTCATGGCCTGTTTTAAGGTCGAGGCGTTCCGGGATCTGAAAACGTTTAAGGCCGAGGTCGCAGAATTCGCCCACTATCTGAAAGATACAAAGCCGGCGGAAGGGTTTGATGAGGTCTATTATCCGGGTGAGATCGAGCACAATAACGAGGTCGCACGCGGTAGAGAGGGCGTTACCGTCGAGGACTCGACCTGGGAAAAATTGACCGCGCTCGCCGAGAAGTACGGTATGCGGGACAAACTCGGGTTCTAGGCTTGAAGTCAGTTACCAAATCCTTGATCTTCGCCATGAGATGCTTGATTGCATGTCGACAACACCAAGACGGATGGTAGGCTTGGAGCCGATCGAATAGATTGAATGCTGTCGATAACGAGGTCGCAAGAACCCGGACGGCGCATAGTCACCAACACGGGAGGAGATGCTGTTATGAGATGTGAATTTACTAAGATCGGGGCACTCGCCGCGGTTCTGGCCCTAGGCCTTGGTTTTGGCGCAAGTGTCGCCGAGGCGCAAAAATCGGGTGGTGTGCTAAAGTTCTATCATCGTGGCACCCCGCCCAGCGGATCGATCCACGAGGAAGCGACCAACTCCACAGTGTCGCCTTATATGAGCGTATTCAACAACCTGGTCATGTACGATCATGCGAAGGCCACGAACAGCGTCGATACGATCATTCCGGACCTGGCCACGGAGTGGGCGTGGAATGGCGACGGTACTAAATTGACCTTCAAGCTTCGTGAAGGGGTCAAATTTCACGATGGCAAACCAATGACGGCCAAGGACGTAGTTTGCACTTGGAACCTAGTGCTCGGGAAGGCCAAGCCGCGGCTGCGCAAAAATCCTCGCAAGTCATGGTACGGAAATCTGGATAGCATCACCCAAAATGGCGACCATGAGGTCACCTTCAATCTGAAGCGCAAGCAGCCAGCCTTCTTGGCGCTGCTGGCCGGCGGTTATTCACCGGTCTATCCGTGTCACGTACCGCCAAAGAAGATGCGGACGCATCCGATCGGCACCGGCCCGTTCAAATTCGTTTCGCTGAAGCAGAACGAAAAAGTCACCTTCACCAAGAACGAGAACTATTGGAAAAAAGGCCAGCCATATCTGGACGGCCATGAGTGGACGATCATCAAGAGCCGCGCGACCCGGGTGCTCGCCTTCATCGCTGGCAAGTTCGATATGACCTACAACAGTGATGTGACGGTTCCACTTTTCAAGGACGTCAAGGAACAGGCGCCGCATGTGCAGTGCTACAAGGGCCCGAACAATGTTTCGACCAACCTAATCGTCAACCAGGACAAACCGCCGTTCGACAACGTGGACGTCCGTAAGGCGATGGTGCTGACGATTGATCGTGATGCCTTCATCAAGATCCTGGGGCATGGTGAAACGATTAAGAGTGGCTCGCTGCTGCCTCCGCCAGCCGGTGTCTGGGGTATGCCGCCGGACGTGCTTTCCAAGGTTGCCGGTTACAGCCCCGACGTCGCGGGGAACCGCGCAAAGGCCCGAAAAATCATGGAAGGCCTAGGCTACAACGACAATAATCGTCTCAAGGTTAAGGTCGCGACCCGAAATATCGCGGTCTATCGTGATCCCGCTGTTATCCTGATCGATCATCTGAAAGAGATCTATATCGATGCCGAACTGGAAACGGTCGAGACCTCGAACTGGCACGCCAAGGTGGCACGCAAGGACTATCAGGTCGGTCTGAACCTGACTGGTATTGGCGTCGATGATCCGGACGCGATGTTTT